>JBDKTF010000104.1:0-5312 GCA_039680295.1 Anaerolineaceae bacterium | reverse complement strand
GCAACCGAACAGGCAAATCTGGCGCGTCAGATGCTCAGCCAGCCGCTGACGCTCACGCTGCCTGACACGGCTGAAGGCGACCCCGGTCCGTGGACGATCGACCCGTCCACCCTGGCAAAAATGCTTTCGATTGAACGCGTGGAAAACGGCGGTTCGGCGAAATATCAGGTTGTGGTGAGCAGCAACGCGCTGCGCGCCTACCTCTCCGAACTGGTACCTGTCGTCAAACGCGTGCCACAAAATGCGCACTTTATCTTCAATGACGACACCCGCCAGCTCGATCTCATCGCATCCGCCGTGCGCGGACGCACCCTGGATGTGGAAGCCACCATTCGCGCCATCAACGACAGTCTCGCGCAAAACAAACATGCTATCCAGTTGGTCGTGACCACTGAGGACCCCACCATCACCGATAACGCCACTGCCCAGGAACTGGGGATCACCGAACTGGTCAGCGCGCAAACCTCGTATTTTTACGGGTCAGACGCCGCCCGCGTGAAAAATATCACCACCGCTGCCAGCCGCTTCCACGGCATTTTCGTCGCTCCGGGTGAAACCTTCTCGATGGCAAATATTCTGGGAGACATCACCCTGGATAACGGTTACGCCGAAGCCATCATCATTTACGGCGACCAATCCATCAAAGGTGTGGGCGGCGGGGTATGCCAGGTGAGCACCACCCTCTTCCGCACAGCTTTCTTCGGCGGATTCCCGATCGTGGAACGCCATGCGCACGCCTACCGCGTGTATTACTACGAAAAGGTCGCCGGCAACAAGGTGAATACCCGCCTTGCCGGATTGGACGCCACTGTGTACGTGCCGTTGGTGGATTTCAAGTTCACCAATGACACCCCTTACTGGCTGTTGATGGAAACCTACGTCAACCCATCCAACAGCTCGATCACCTGGAAGTTCTATTCCACCTCAGACGGACGCACAGTGGAATGGGACACCACCGGTCCGATCAATACCGTGGATCCGCCCGAACCGCTCTACAAAGAAAATCCAGACATGGCGAAAGGCGATATCAAGCAGGTGGATTGGGCATCGCAGGGCGCAGACGTCAATGTGACGCGCTCGGTATACCGCAATGGGAGCCTCTATTTCTCGGATAATTTCTCCACCCATTACCAGGCATGGCAGGCAAAATACGAGTACGGACCCGGCACCGAGGGGATTCCCACCCCTGAACCATGATCTCGCTGTGGTAAAATGAGTGCAATTGAAATTTAACCTCAACTGGAGGAGTAATGGTCAACAAAGACTTGCTAGATATTTTACGCTGCCCCAACTGCGTTCAGGAAAAAGATGGGATGCTGGAACTCTACCAGGATTGCTGGTTGATTTGCCAGGACTGCGGCAGAAAATACCCCATTCAAGACGACATCCCCGTGATGCTGATCGACGAAGGGGATAAGTGGGTCAATGTCGCCAAAAGCGACCTGCCAGTTCCTCCTCCAAAAATAGATTGAACATTTGAAAGGACACCGACCGGAGAGCCGCCCGGCTGAAAGCGCACGTTTTGCGCGCATCCAATGCCTGGCAAATACTTCTTGTTTTGATGCTTCTCCCAGTCGGAGTTAAATGGTTATGGCAAAAATTCAAATTCGTCCATTGAGAAGCTATCTTCCCTCGGATCGCCGGAGCGCAATTCTGACGATCGTCTTTGCCGTTCTGGCAGTGGCAGCCGCCGTGGGCGCGTTCATCGGCGTGCGCAGGCTCGTCGCCAGTTGGACGGTCACCAGTCTGCCCGGCGCACCGGTTACAGAATCCAACGTTGATGCTTCCGCCACAGTCGATCCCAGCGCCTCTTTGCAGGCGGCAGGCAAACCCGCCGCCAAGCCCTGGGACGGCACCAGCCGCGTCACCCTGCTGCTCATGGGTCTGGACTACCGCGATTGGGAAGCTGGAGAAACACCGCGCACCGATTCAATGATCCTGCTGACGCTGGATCCGGTTGGCAAGACCGCGGGAATGCTTTCCATCCCGCGCGATCTGTGGGTCAACATTCCCGGTTTTGACTACGCCAAAATCAACACCGCGTATTTCCTCGGTGAAAGCCAGAAACTCCCCGGCGGCGGACCGGCGCTGGCGATGAAAACCGTGGAAGAAGTCATCGGCGTTCCGATCGATTACTACGCCCAGATCGACTTCAACGCATTTGTGAGCTTTATCGATCACATCCAGGGTGTCAAGCTCGATATTCCACAAGAAATTACCATTGACCCCATCGGGCAGTGGAACACCATCACCCTGCCTGCCGGGCGAATTACCCTGAACGGCAAGGATGCCCTGGCGTATGCCCGCGCCCGCCACACCGAAGGCGGCGATTTTGACCGCGCAGCCCGCCAGCAGCAGGTCATCATGGCGGTGCGCGACCGCATTCTCGAGTTCAACATGCTGCCAACGTTGATCTCCAACGCCCCTCTGCTCTATCAGGACCTGTCCAGCGGGGTGCACACCAACCTGACCCTCGATCAGATCCTTCAACTGGCGCAAATCGTCTTTGACATTCCCCGGGACAGCATCCACTCAGGGATCATCGGCAGCAAACAGGTTACTTTTGCAAAGTCGCCAGATGGGTTGGACATTCTCAAACCCATCCCGGATCAAATCCGCGTACTGCGTGATGAAATCTTCGCCATCGGCGGACCGGTCGCGCCAAAGGCGCTGGGTACCACCGACGCAGCCGAGCTGATGAAGCAGGAAGGCGCGCGCATCTCCGTGCAGAACGGTTCCTCCTCGGCAGGTCTGGCAGAAACGACCAGCACCTACCTTAAGGGTTTGGGCTTTAACGTTACCGAGACCGCAAATGCCTCCCAATTGACCAGCCAGACGATCATTATCGACTACACCGGCAAGCCTTACGCCATGGCTTTCCTCAAAACCACGCTCAACGTGGCGGATACGGCAGTGCGCAGCCAGTACGATCCCAATGCCACGGTAGACGTGGTCGTCATTTTGGGCACCGATTGGGCGACCACCAATACCATGCCCGCGCAGTAACAGAGAACCGTTTAGGAATACAAAACGCATCCCACCCGGGATGCGTTTTTTGTTTGAATTGACTCCTTATGGCTGGGTGAAGACCAGCTTCCACCCGCCCGGAAATGCCGTTCCGTCCGAGGCTTTGCAATCCGGCGCCGCCAGATCACCCACGGTCTGCCCGCCGTCACCCAGCCGCAGCGCATAGTTGATCCCCGTCTGCATGGCAAAATCCGCGTATCCCGGATTGACTGCCGGTTTCAACCCCGTGAAGAACACATCCTCCCCATCGCTCCACGAGACGATCACCTTGACGCCCGGCACAGGCTTCCCGGCGCTGTCCAACACGTTCACCTCGATCAGCGGAGACGTTATCGCAACGTCGCACACCGTTGTGCGTTCCTTCAGCACAAACGGCGGACCCAGCGTGGGCGTCGGGGTACGGGTGGGAAACGGCGAAGCGATTGCCCGGGTCGGGCTGGGAGTTTGCTGTGGAACGGACGTGGCGGTGCGCACATCCGCGCTGCTCATGGTTGGCGCGGTCGCCGCCGGTGTTGGTGTTGCGGATGCCGCTGTGACCGGGTGGGGCGTTTCGATCCCCGGAACCCTCCCCAGATTGGCTGCCAGCAGCGCCAGGGAACGGGCATCGTCTGACGAGCCGCCGTTTGCCACCACCTGTTGGGCTTCGGCTGCCAGTGCCAGAGCAGAATCGCCTTCCTCCAACAGCGCCAGACGGGTACGCGCCCGATCCAGATCACCGGTGGCGTTATACGCGGCTGCCGCCAGAATCCGATATTGATCCTTGAAATCTGCCCGCAGACTGGCAGGCGTCACATGCGACGGTTGCATCGGGCTGATCACCCAGGCAAATACCACGCCTAGGGCGGCGCCCAGCACCAGCCCGGTGAACAGATACCAGTTTCCCCGGTGTTCCTTCATGGCGCGCTCTCCACCGGTTGCTGCGTGGCAGGCTGCGGGGTATAGGTTTGCAGCCGCTGCGCCAACGCTGCCATCAATTCCAGATCGCGGGGAGCATAGTTCAACTGCCGCCCGGTCAGAATCGCCTGCTGCGTGATCATCAATGGATCTCCGCCCAAAGCCGCCAGCCTTCGCACGGCGGTATCCAGATTGGCTTCGCGCTGATAGGCTTCCGCCACCATCAGCACATAATCTGCCTGATAATCCGGGCTGAGCGCATCCGGAGACGAATTGACATAACGCACGGGGCTGATCACCCAACCGTACACCAATCCGATTGCCACCCCCACCAGCACAGCCAGAAGAAATTTAACCCGACGAGACATGCGTTTATTGTGCCACAGGTACCCAGACAAGGCAAGAAAAAACGGGGACAGACACGCCGGTCTGTCCCCGATATGGGATATGCGTCCGCAGTTCTAGATCAGCGCGCTGTGCAAAATCAGATAATTGGCGTGGCTCCACAATAATGGCGTGGCGGGGACGCCCCAACGCTTCACCCAGGGCTGGTAATAATTCGGATCGACCAGTGAGGCAGGCATCTGTTCGGGCATCTCTCCCGCGGGGGTCGCCTGAGCCTCGATCCATGCCAGACGTGCCTGGGCTTCATCCTTCCTGCCAGTCAGAGCTTCATACCATCCCAGCCAGGCGGTCAGCAGCAGCCATTCACCGCCGCCGAAATAAGTGTCTGTGGGATAGCGGTGTACCCCACCGCCGCCCCGGCACAGCGTCTGTTCGATCCGCCGAACCGTCGCCGTCACGCGCGGATCATCCAGCGGAAAGACGTCATAGGGAAGCGCCAACCCCAACAGGCTGGCATCCACCGTATACGAACCGGGGAACTTGACGAAGTAATCTCCCTCCACGGCGTTCTCCACCAGCCAGGTTTTGATCGCTTTCAGCGTGTCAGAACGGTCGATCCCATCCAACGCAGAACAGGCTTTCAAGCCCCCATACAGCGCTGCCAGGGTATGCGGATGCACCTTGTCTGGAAATTCTTCCCAGCAGTCATAGCAGGGCAGGTTCCACAGGCTGGTCAGGTATTCCGAAAGCAGGTTCGCCGCTTCCAGACACGTGTCAGGGAGCGCTGATCCTGACCAGAGCTGGTGCTGGCGCAGCGCCCACAGCCAGGTGCCGAAGCCGTCCAGTTGAAAATTGGGCCAATCCTGCTCCAACTCATCCTCGCCGTCCAGACGATACCGGGTATGCAGAATATCCCCTTTTTCCAAAGGTTTCCCCTCGTTCACCTTGCGGATGGCTGCCCGGATGAGATCCTTCCGTCGCAGAATGTTTTGCGCTGCCCAACCATGAAACCGGCTTGCGCTTTCGGTCTGCCCCACCAGGTCCAT
>JBDKTF010000474.1:0-5078 GCA_039680295.1 Anaerolineaceae bacterium | reverse complement strand
AGGGAGGGGCATGGAATGAAGAACGTCTGTAACAAAATCGCGTCCGTGCTGGCTTTTGGTATCGGGATGTCGTCACGTCGGACAGCACCCGCGCCATGGCGGTTCGCTTGGCTGTGTGGGTGGTCATCCTGGGGCTGTTGGCAGCCGGGAACCGCGCGCGAAAGACCCAACCGTCCAAAGTGCCTGCGGTGTAACAACGCGCCGTACGATAAAAGTCGTACCCAGAAATCTCCCCAACCAGTAAACTAAAGCAAAATTCCGACCTCTTCATCGAGGAATGATGGATCATGGGTTGTCTCCCGACCCGGACGAAATGCTCCCGGCAGCGGTTTTATTTGTGTGGTCTGCAAATGGACTCAACGCTGCGGCTGAATTGCACGAGGGCGCGGTCAACGGTATCGTGCACCTGACCAGGAGCGCCCCTCCGATGGTGATGCAGACTGCCGCCAAACAACATGCCCGAGTGTGCCGGGGGTGCACTGAGTGGTGAACAGGATCGATGCGACTGGTGCACCCAGCCCCACGCGCATCATTAACCTCGATCTGGTCCGAATGCAGAAGAAGACAAAATTCAATCAGTAAAGAGGTAAACGAAGGAATGACAAAGGTACTGGCTAAATGGCTGCGGAAATTTCACCGCTGGATCGCGGTGCCCACCGCCCTGGCGATCCCGGTCGCGTTCATCATCAAACTGATGGGCGACCCGCAACTGGTCGCGACATGGGAAAAGTTCGACAAACTCCCATCGATTTTAATGCTGGTCATGGCGCTCACCGGCGCTTATTTGTTCCTGCTGCCGTATATCATCAAATGGCAGCGCAGGAGCAAGGCGTCAGCCCAACTAAAGAAAAACGCGCAACAGCGGCAGGAAGCCGGTCAGCCGTGAGTGCGGTTCGGAAACCGTTAAACCATTTTTCAAATCGAGAGGAAAACTAAGATGAAGAACAATACCAAATTGGGAGCCGTGCTGGCGGTGCTGGGCGTGCTGACCGGGCTGGTCATACTTTACCTGATGGCAACCCAGTATAACCTGGTGATCGACGCGAAGACGGCAGCGGGTCGGACGGATGAGGCTACCTCGGTGACAATCACCTATGCCGTGCTCGGTTGGATCGGCATCGCAGCCGGTGCGATCTGGGCTGCCGTACTGTACGGCTTTGTGAACAAGGAAAAATGGGCTTGGTTCTGGGGCGTTGTCGCAGCTACCATCCAGTTGTTGGTGGGCTTCTTCCCGGCTGTCCCAGCCATGGACAGCGACCTGCCTGCGCCGACCCTGATCGTGTTCGCCGCTGCCGCGGTGATGTGGTTTGGCATGTTATTGATCGGTGGCGTCAAGTGGAAAATCGTCCTGCTGACGTTCATCGCCGGGCTGGCTTACGTGCTGACCTTCATGGACGGCGTCGCGCCGATTTCCAAGTACACCACCTCGCATGACAACCCGTTCTGGAACGGCATGTACGTCATGCTGCAGCAGGTCAGCTGGTGGGGCGCGGCAGCCTGGGCGGTCTTCATCTTCGCAGTGCTGAAGAAGAAAAACTGGGCTATCCCGGTCGGTATTTTTGCGGGAGCCATGTCGATGATGGCGGGCTTCCCGCTGGGCATCAACAACGCCCTGTTTGAAGTGCACCGCTTCTCGTTGTTCCTGCCAGCGCCCCTCATCAGCCTGGGGCTGGTGATCTACCTGCTGCTGCCGGGGGCGCATACACTGCTGCGCGAATGGAACGCGGCGGAATGCGCCTAAGGAGCCTTTTGATGGATTGGCTATCAGACCGTTTTAAATATCTCTTTTCCTCGACCAAGGGTCTGATCCTGGTGGCGATTGCCCTGATCGCGCTCGTCACCGCAACCTGGGGAATGCTTTCCGGACCGATGGCGGAGATGGGCGTCGGGCAGGTGGTCACCAATTTCCTTGGTATGGATCTGGTACAGGCAGAGCGCGAGGGGCGCATTGTCACTCTGTACCATGTCATCGCCATGGCTGTGATCGCCATCGAGACCTACATGGTCACCAGCCTGGTGAAGATGAAGCCGGTTTACAGGACAGCCATCAACGCCACCATCACCGTCGGGTACATCGTCACGATGTTTTCAGGGCTGGGCTTTGCTTACTTTGGTCACAGCGGCGCGCTTCACGGGATCTATATCAGCGGTCTGACGCTGATCTTCTTTGCTGGCGTGCTGTTGGTGATCGCGCTCTGGCCGTGGAACAGGGAATATTGCCAGGCAGATCCGGCATATGCCCACACGAAGGGAGGGGTGGACCTGGAGCGCGCGGCTTTCTTCACCACTGCATTGACCACGCTGCTCTCGTCGCTGTTCGGAGCCATCCCCGCTGCAAATTTTGGCAATGGTTTTCAGGTGTTCCTGGCTGAAAACGTCATTCGCTACACCGATAAAACCATCCTGGAGTACGCGGTCATCGGTCACCTGCACATCATGCTGGCGTTGATCGCCGTCATGATCACCCTGATCATCGGGCGCTGGCTGAACTTCAAAGGCATCCTGCACAAGATTGCCATGCCGCTCATGATCCTGGGCACTTTCGTGTTGAACATCGGCGTGTGGGGAGTGGTAACGCCGTTCCAACCGATTGCGCACATGATCATCTACGTGGGGGCTACCCCTTCCATGCTCGCGGCGTTACTGCTGCTCATCTGGAGCTGGGGCAAGCTGATCCGCGATCACACCGCGCACATCGCCAAACCAAACTTCTTCCAGAAAATCGGCGCGCTGGTGCGCGACCCGCTGAAGTTTGGCCCGACCTGGCAAATGCTCTTCATGAACTTCACCACCAGCGGCATCGGCATTTTTATGGCGGTGCGTCTGGATGAGATATTCCGCGTCTGGCCGGCTCGCGAGGAGCGCATCGAGTTGACCGGTCACTGGCACGCGCTTTCAGCCATCGTTGCCACCATCATCCTGCTTTACTACGGCGACATCATCGGGTTGAAGGGCAAGTGGCGGCAAATCTACGGCTGGAACATCATCCTTGCGTCGGATATCGCGCTTGCCGCGGTGACCGTTTTCGAAATGAAACGCCTGTTTATCTCTGAGGCTGAACAGCAGCCGCTGGTCAACGGTTTGACGTATGCCATGGATTTCGGTCTAGGCTTGCTGCTCATCCTGCTGGCAGCGGTCATGGTTTGGCGGTTGATCGATCTCTTCAAGCATAAAGGTCGCTGGACGGATGAACGCAAGCAGGAACTCTCGCAGGAGGTGGATCAATGAAGCGCGCCTTTCTGATTGCAGGTTTGCTCACTCTGCTGCTCGCAGCTTGCGCGCCGGTCAACCTGGACGCAGCCATGCCGGTTTTCGATACCGGCGTGGATCCCGAAGCCTGGGTAAAGATTCCCACGGGAGAGTTTTACTCCGGGCAGCATGATGAAGTTCAGAGCACGGGTGACTACGAGATCATGGTCACCGACGTGACTGCCGCGCAGTATGCCGCGTTCCTGAACGCAGCACTGACCGAAGGAGCGATCCGGGTGGAAGAAGATCGGATCAGTGGGCATTACCCCGGCGATGAATTTCACGGCTACAAACACGAAGAGCGCATCGACCCGGCGAATTACATCTACATTCCACTGGATGATCCATCCCAGCGCATCCAGTTCGACGGAGCTGCCTTCACTGTGCAGCCGGGCTACGCGGATCACCCGATGACAATGGTGTCGTGGTTCGGTGCGCGCGGCTACTGTGAGTTTATCGACGGACGCCTGCCAACCGAGCTGGAGTGGGAGAAAGCCGCCCGCGGCACAGACACGCGCCCGTTTCCGTGGGGAGACGAGATCGCGCGCGGGAATGCGAACTACTATGCCAGCCGCGATCCTTTCGAGGAGATGAACTCGGTTGGGTCGCGCACCTCGCCGGTCGGCTTTTACAACGGTAAAACCTATGACGGTTACGCCACGCTCGATTCAGCGTCACCGTATGGACTGTATGACATGGCTGGCAACGTCTGGCAATGGACTGGTGACGTGTATGAGGGCATGCACTACCGCTTTATGCGCGGCGGATCAAAGGATACCTACTCGATGGATTTGCGCGTCTGGGTGCGCAATAACGCCACGCCTACATACTTTAGCCCAGGCGTGGGTTTTCGCTGCGCCCGCGACAGTCAATAAGTTTGAAGCATGGGGTGGAACGATTCGGTCCTACCTCATTTTTCACAGCAGGGATCATGATGAAGACATTCGTCAATAAAATGCGTCTTTACTACCCGTTGATTAAAAGCCCTCAGACTGCCCTGCTGGTTTTGACCGGCATGGCGGGTTACCTGACCGTGCGCTGCCCGGTATATAACCTGGGCACACTGGCGGGGTTGCTGGTCAGTTTGCTGGCATCCATCAGCGGCAGTACGATTCTGAATATGTGGTGGGACCGCGATATCGATGCGAAGATGAAGCGCACCCAAAAAAGACCGACCGCCAGCGGGAAGATTGGCTCTCGCGAAACGTTAGCCATCGGACTGGTGCTTTCAGTCCTGGGCGTTGGGCTGGCGTTTGCCATGGGCGTACTCTACGGCGCGATCATCTTCGCGGGTCTGTTCTTTGATGTGGTGGTGTATACCATCTGGCTCAAACGGCGTACATGCTGGAGCATCGTCTTTGGCGGTGTTTCGGGCGGTATGCCCATCCTGGCCGGGCGCGCGCTGGGTCTGGGTTCGATCGATTGGGTGGGGATCGTGCTCATGCTCGGGGTTCTCTTCTGGATTCCCACACATATTATGACATTTAACATGCGTTATTTCGACGATTACCAAGCCGCCAGGGTGCCGACCTTCGCGGCAAAGTATGGGTTCAGTTTCACACGCGTCATGATTGCCGTTTCCACCCTGCTGACCGCGCTTTCGATGGGAGCCGCCGCGCTGGGCATTGGCATGGATTGGGGTTTGATGCGGCTGCTGGCAGTGGAATCGTTGGGGTTGATGATCCTGGCGGTCTTTATGATCGTCCACCCGACCGAACGGATCAACTTCGGGTTGTTTAAATATGCGTCGATATACATGCTCTCGTCGATGTTGTTGATGGCAGTTTAAGCGAGCCCCGCCAGCTTCATTGACTTGGAAATGCTTTTGT
>JBDKTF010000051.1:0-5416 GCA_039680295.1 Anaerolineaceae bacterium | reverse complement strand
GAATCATGTGCAAAGAAAGTATTCAGGGTATCCGCACCTCGCATGATATGCTAATATAGTTAATATAAAGAGATTTACATATCAATGACATGGAACGGAAGCGTTATTCGCATGCCAATTCAGAATGGTGTGAATCAGAAAGTTCTGACGCGCATTCAACCTTTCCATCATCATACAAATTCCCGACTGACCAAACACCAGAATAACCTTCCGTAGGATGAAGGTGCGTTGTGCCGGAGTGAACCAGATCACCCATCTCGAAAGGTGATTCTGGTTGATATCTGGTTGTGTATGGATTGCAGGGATGGAGGAGACAATGAACACGAAAGGTCAATCCATTCGAACTTCTGATGAAGTTTCCCAACTGATGAACATCATCATTCAGTTCGGACCCAGGGTCGCGCAGAATCGTCCATTTATCAGGATGGCGATGGCGATCGGTGAGAACTATCTGATCAGAGATGGCAAAAACCGCCGAAAAAACGAACCATCCATTCCACCCGGGGTGATCGAGGATCAGACGGCGATGAGCCGGGCAATTTTGCACGCGCTGCGCAGGATATTTACAGAACGCAAACTTTCGAAGGCAACCTATGAAAAAGCCAGCGCCATTTTGATGCACGACCTGCTGGTCGAAAAAGGCAAGTGGCAGGGGAAATCGGAGAAATTCATCAAAGAGTACGGCGTGGTTCAACCTTCCTTCCTGCTCATCAGCCCGACGAAAGCGTGTAATTTGCGCTGCATTGGCTGTTATGCCGATGCCGATGGTCAGGCTCAATCGCTGGAATGGGAGCTCGTGGATAAAGCCATCACCGAAGCGCACGAAATGTGGGGAGCGCAGTTTACGGTCATCAGCGGCGGCGAACCGCTGGCGTACCGCTCTCAGGGCAAGACCATTCTGGATCTGGCGGAAAAGCACAGCGACAACTATTTCATCTTCTACACCAACGGGACCTTGATCACCGATGAAATCGCGCAGCGCATGGCAGACCTGGGAAATGTCATTCCGATGATCTCACTGGAGGGGTGGAAGGAACGCACAGACGCGCGACGCGGGGCGGGTGTGTTTGATCAGGTGATGACAGCCATGGACCGCCTCTACGACGCCGGGGTGCTGTACGGCGTTTCGCTGACCGCCACCCGTGAAAACGCCGAAGAAATTCTGGCAGACGACTATATTGACTTCCTGCTTAATAAAAAGCACGCCATCATGGGGTGGATCTTCCAGTATATGCCGATTGGGCGTTCGTACACGCTGGACCTGATGCCGACCCCGCAGCAGCGTTTGAAGATGTGGGACCAGAGCTGGAAACTGGTGCGCGAAAAACATTATTTTCTGGCAGATTTCTGGAATCACGGCACGGCAGTGGACGGCTGCCTGTCGGCGGGCGGGCATGGAAGAGGTGGGTACCTGTATATCGACTGGAACGGAAATGTCTCGCCGTGCGTATTCCTGCCCTTTTCTCCCGTCAATATCAAGGAGGTGTATGCCCGTGGCGGGACGCTGGACGATATCTACAGGGAACCCTTCTTTGCCGATCTTCGCAAATGGCAGCTTGAGATCAAACAGAAAACCCATTGGAAAAACACAATGAATCCCTGCCCGATGCGCGATCACAACGCCGACCTGCGCCAGATGATCCGCAAGCATGAAGCCGAACCCATCGATCAGAATGCAGCGGCAGCCCTTCAGGACGCGCATTTTGCCGAAGGCATGGACGCATACGACGCGGAATATCAGGGGATCGTGGATGTTGTCTGGGAAAAGGTTTACGAACACGATCAGGCGCTCAGCTCAGAAGAATTTGCTGAGCTTCTGAAGCCGGCGGTGGAGCAGCCGCTGAAATAGGTATGCAATATCGCGGCGGGAAGGAATATTGAGTGTGTAGACCGGTGCAAAGGATGCATCACGTTTAGCCATGTCTCGTATAAATGATGGAAGGACGAAAGAAATTTCGTCCTCCTTTTTTCTGATCATGACGGGTACCCCGGTTTAAAAATGTAGCAAATGTTACAATTTAATGGATTGACGAATGGGCGTTTGGTTGAAGGATCAACAACCGGGACCGGTGATTGAAAGAGGAGAGATTGGCTTGGAAGTGTTCCATGGAATTCCTTTGCTCCAGATAAAAATGAGACCCCCTGTTGTCCGGGAAAATCTGGTTCACCGCCAACGTCTGACAGACCAGATTGAAGAAGGGATTGAACAGGGATTCATTCTGGTTTCGGCTCCCCCCGGATACGGCAAGACGACCCTGGTCGCTGATTGGGTGCAGCAAAACGCTTCATCGTTTGGCTGGCTGACACTGGATGCAAACGATAATGAAATATTGACCCTCAGCCGGTATGTGAGAGCGATTTTTGAGAAATTCTTTCCGAACCAGGAACAATTTTTGGATGCGTTTCCACTGGAAGGCAATACAAAGGAAAACTTCCAGGCGGTTCTGAATGAATTGATCAACCAGTGCTCTGAAGCCACCTTCGATCTTTCACTGGTGCTGGATGATTATCAGGTCATCGCAAATCCGGAAATTCACCAGTGCATTGCTTACCTGCTGGATCATTTTCCTGCCCATCTCCGGTTGATCCTCATCACCCGATCCGATCCGCCGTTTTCTCTGTCGCGATTTCGGGCAAATCACCGCATCGTTGAATTTCATGCGCCCGAGCTGGCTTTTTCGTTGAAGGAGACCGGTCAGTTTCTCAACCAGACCCAGCAGCTCAACCTTACGGATACGGATGTTGCGAATCTGTACAGCAAAACGGAAGGCTGGATCACCGGTTTGCAACTGGCGTCGCTCACTCAGGATGGATCTGCCATCATCAACCAGCCCGGGATGAGCATTTCGGGTAATGCCAATCTGACGATCGAATACATGGTGGATGAAGTCATCAACCGGCAACCTTCTTCGATCAAGAACTTCCTATTGCGCACATCCGTTTTGGATAATCTTTATGGTCCCCTGTGCGATTATATTCTCGAGCCGTTTGAAACACCGCCGAACAGCCGGGAGCTTCTCCATACACTGTATCATTCCAATTTATTCCTGACACCGCTCGATCGCGAAGAGCATTGGTTTCGATACCATTCTCTTTTTGGCGACGCGCTTCGCCATTTGCTGACGGAGACCTATCCAGATGAGGTGCCGGTTTTGTATTCCCGTGCGGTTGATTGGTGCGATCAAAACGGATTCTTCAATGCAGCGTTAACCTATGCAACGATTCTGAATGACCGTGCGCGGTTAATTGATCTTCTGGAAAAATATTCAATCGAAGCGGTCAACCACAACCAGATTCTGGATATATTTGGTTTGATTCAAAGAACCGATGAAAATCTATTGGCATCCAGTCCGATCTTAAGCCTCATTTATTCCTGGGGATGTCTGTTATATTTTGACATCGATGCGGGTGAAATCTGGCTGAACAGAACCATTGAACTGATGGAACATTCGGGGGTGGATTCAAATTCGAAAAGCATTGAATCTTTGATGTGGGGGTTGATTGCCGCAGAACAATCCATTCTGGCGTCTGCCAACGGGGATATGAAAACGGCATTGGAGCAGTCCATGCGGGCGCTCAGTCTTCTCCCTGAAGAGAATGATTTTTCGCATAGCTTTGCGCTGTTGAATCATGGTTTGACATTGTCGATCAACGGCGAAGTGACCAAAGCCATTCGGGTTTTGACCGATACAATTCGCATCAGTCATCAATCTGGAAACTGGGTGGTGATGACCATTGCCCGCAGTAATCTGGGCGAAATTCTGATCGATAATGGGCAGCTCAGTGAAGCGCTCATTCTTTTTGAGCAGTCGATCCGATTTTTATCTTCTATGCCCGGAAAATTCACCGCCTTCGTGAATCTTATCTACAAAGAAATGGCGGACATTTATCTTGCGAGGAATCAGCTCGCCGAGGCGGAGCAATCCCTGCTGAAGTGCCTCGCAACGGACGAAGAACTGGGTTCTTCCTTCAACGATTTTGATACCCATGTCCGTCTGGCGCATCTGTACCAGTGCCAGGGAAATGTTCAGCAATCGAAACACGAATTATCCCTCGCCCGGCAGTTATCCACCGCCAGTCAGGCGAGATTGGACGATTTGATTCTGGATACCAGTGAAGCCAAATGGGCGCTGCTGCGCGGACAGGTCCTTCCCACGCAAAAATTGATGCAGAAACTGGCGATTAATGAACAGACCAGTTTGCAGGATGTGAAAGGGATTCCGTTCGTGATCGCCGATAATGTACAGTTGGTGATTGCCCGCTATTTTCTCACGCAGGGGCAATTGACAGACGATCCCGAAGAGGTTGCTCAGGCAGTCGAAAAACTGAAGGACCTTCTCCCATTATTCAATGACGCGGGGCTGGTGGAACATCAGATCGAGGCTTATGCGCTCCTGGCACTGGCTTATCACGCGCTTGATCAGGTGGATGACGCTCTCGCAGCCCTGCAGATTGCCCTGCAGCGCGCCGAACCCGAAGAGTTCCGCCAGATCTTTCTGGACGAGGGCATTCCCATGTCGCGCCTGTTGATTCACTACCTATCGGCGCAAAAGCAAAACAAGCTCAACGGTGAACTTCCCAGCCGCGCCTTTGTATCCGATTTGCTTTTCCGGCTGACCGGCAAAGAAACCGACCGCGAAAGGGGCAAAAGGGATGAGGATGACGTTCTGGCAGAGGATAAGCTCGTTGTGGACCTCCTCACCGCGCGGGAAAACGAGGTGCTGCAAATGGTCGCCAGAGGGCGATCCAACAATGAGGTTGCCTTGAATTTGCATATTTCTGTAAATACAGTGAAGCGCCACCTGAACAACGTTTTTATGAAACTGGGGGTATCCACGCGCACGCAGGCGATACGGGTGGGGCAGCAGCGGGGGCTGATCCAATAAAATTAACACCAAAATGATACTTTCGCGTGAAGAAGGTCTTTTCTTGGGGTGATAACCTAATACCAGAGATGAAAAGGTAATCCCATTATTCAAACTGGTATCGGCTGATCAAGCCATTCAACGGAGGTTATTATGCCCAAAGAAGATCAAACCATTCGAACTCCTGATGAAATGTTCCATCTGATGAACAGCATCGTTCAGTTTGGACCCAAAGTTGTGCAAAATCGTCCCTTTATCAAGATGGCGATGGCGATGGGCGAGAACTATCTGATCAAAGATGGAAAAAATCGACGGAAAAATGAACCGACCACTCCCCCCGGGGTGATCGAAGACCAGACGGCAATGAGCCTGGCAATTTTGCACGCTGTGAATCGGGCATTATCCGAACGCAAACTGTCAGATGCGACGTACGAGAAAGCCAGCGCCATTTTGGGACGCGATTTATTGATCGAAAAGAGCATGCGGAAGGAAAAAGCAGAAAAATTTGTCGAATTGTACGGCGTCAATCAGCCGTCCTTCCTGCTCATCAG
>JBDKTF010000055.1:0-2972 GCA_039680295.1 Anaerolineaceae bacterium | reverse complement strand
GGTGGACGCTCAATTGGAGCCGCTGACCCGCCGCTATTATGACGAGTTTCACCGCTGCCCCAACTGCGGACAGATCTACTGGAAGGGCAGCCATTACGAACACATGCTGGAACTGCTGAAGCCGTGGTCAGGCACGGAACAACCATGACCTTAACCTTTCCCTCTCCCGCTCATCTCCTTGCCATTCAACAGGCGGCGCTGCGCGCTGCCGATCCGGCGCGGGCTGTGTCCTCCGCGCTGCGCTGGGATATTCCCGGAAAGCGTCTGCGTGTGGGGGATACCGTCTGGGATCTGCTCCCCGGCGGGCGGTTGGCGCTGCTGGCAGTAGGCAAGGCGGCAGTGACCATGGCGCAGGCAGTGGCAGAGGTGCTGGGCGAGTCGCTGACCGCAGGACTGGTGATCACCAAGACCGGGCACACCCATGGTGTGAAACTGCCTGCCTGTCTGGAAGTGCGCGAAGCCTCGCATCCCATCCCCGGTGCAGACGGTTATGCAGCCGCACAGGCGGCGGCGCATCTGTTGGATGGGCTGACCGAGGTCGATCACGTACTGGTGTTGATCTCTGGTGGAGCGTCGGCGCTGCTGCCCTTCCCCGCGGAAGGGATTGGGCTGAATGATTTGCAGGTCACCACGAACCTGCTGCTGCGGGCGGGCGCGGTGATCGGTGAGATCAACGCGGTGCGCAAGCATCTGGACGGTTTGAAGGGGGGGCAGATGGTGCGCCGGGCAGCGCCCGCTGCGCTGGCGGCGTTGATCCTTTCGGATGTGGTGGGCGATCCGCTGGACGTGATTGCTTCGGGTCCCACCGTGGCAGACCCCACCACTTATGCAGATGCGCTGGCGGCAGTGGATCGCTACGGACTGCGCGACCGGATTCCGGCGCCGGTGCGCCTGCGTCTGGAACACGGCGTGGGGGGTGGTCTGCCCGAAACACCCAAACCGGGAGATCCCCTCTTTGCGGGGACAAGCCGGCAGGTGATCGCGTCCAACCGGGCGGCAGCGCTGGCAGCGGCGGAAGAAGCCCGGCGGTTGGGTTATGCCACGCTGCTGCTGACGTCTTCACTGGAGGGGGAAGCGCGGGAGGTGGGGAAAATGCTGGCGGCGCTGGCGAAGGAAGAGGTGTGTTACGGCGCGCCGCTGCCGCTGCCCGCCTGTCTGGTGCTGGGCGGCGAAACCACCGTCACCGTGCGCGGAAACGGCATGGGTGGACGAAACCAGGAACTGGCGCTTTCGGCGGCGCTGGCATTGGAAGGGGTCTGCGGCGCGGCAGTGCTTTCGCTGGCGACGGACGGCACGGATGGTCCAACCGACTGCGCAGGCGCCGTGGTGAATGGCGAAACGATTCGGATGGCGCGCGCCCTGGATCTGGACCCGGTAGCGGCGCTGGCGAACAATGATTCCTACCCGCTGTTGAAAGCAACCGGCGCGTTGATTTTTACCGGTCCCACCGGAACGAATGTGAACGATGTGATGGTGGTGCTGGTCAGGAAAACATGCGGTGATATCTAGCCGGGCGAGATTGCGCGAATTTCCTCGCCAATGATTGATCAGGGGGCGAAGAGATTTATCTCCATTTTGGTTTGTCACACTTGATTATTATAACATATTTGTTATAATATAAGAGGTCAGGCATGTGGAGCATTGTATTCTATACGGATCGTCGAGGAAAATGTCCGCCCCTGGAATTCATTGAATCGTTGCCTGTCAACGAACAGGCGAAAATCCGTAATGCTTTGCGCCTGTTACAGGAGTTTGGCACACAACTGGGTATGCCGCATGCCAAATCAATCGGAGAAAAACTCTGGGAGCTTCGTCCTGGTGGTATCCGGTTATTCTACTTCGCATATATCGATCGTCAATTCGTCGTCCTGCATGGATACCGGAAACAAGGTATGAAAGCACCCGAACGTGAAATTGCGATTGCACTGCGTCGGATGAAAGAACTGAAGGAAGATTAAGATGTCTAGAAACAATATGCTCCGATTTGAAGATTGGGAAGCCAAAAAGCTCAAAGACCCAGAATTTGATGCGGCTGCGGAAGAACTTGAGCCGGGTTACCAGGTGGCTCGTCTGCGGATGTTGCGCGGTTTGACCCAGACGCAGTTGGCAGAAATGGTCGGCACCCGCCAACCTTCCATTGCTCGATTGGAGAATGGTTCCACCATTCCCAGTCTGTCATTTCTCCAAAAGATCGCTGCGGCGCTGGATGCAAAAATTGAGGTCAGACTGGTATCAGAAGGTAAGTAGCAAGTATGGGGGAATCTGTATCAACATCCATAACGGGATGGTTGTATTGGCAGGAAAAGAAGAGATAGGTCACGCCGGGATGGCGTGTTCTTCCAGATGACCGATAATTTCGATATGCAGCCGCCACTGGATGCGCTCATCCTTGAAAGCCGCCTCTGGCAGACGCTGCACGAGCGCCAGAAAAGCGCGGCGCGTGGAATCAAATGCTGCCTGCGCATCCGCCTCGCTGCATTCCGCCGCGGCTGCCACTGCGCGGGCGTTGAACGCGTCCACATCCACATCCGGCGATTGGTACGCTGCATCGGTGAGCATGCGCTCCACTGCGGGGATGCCTTCGCTCCACCAGGCGGTGACGTGCGCCAGCAGATCTGCCAGACGCGCATATCCCTGCTGCTGCAGGAAGGTCGCCTGTTCTGGCGCCGAAAGCTGGTGAAAACACGCGGCATACGTTCCCCATCCCTGATCCAGGGATTCCAGAAGCTGTTGGCGGGTCACATTCGGCATATTTTTCTCCCATGAAAATAATTATATGATATTCAAAGGATCGTCGGGTTCTTTGACTTCCACCCCCAGCAGTCCGACGACCTGAAGCGCCTGCTCTGGGGCGATGATGGCTCCGGCGAAATCCTGCGCGCCCACGCGCAGCCCGTTCAGCAGCGCGGTGCGGAAATCGGCGCCTTTCAGTTTGGCATTGCAAAAATCCGCGCCGGTCAGATCGCAGTGAT
>JBDKTF010000041.1:0-29363 GCA_039680295.1 Anaerolineaceae bacterium | reverse complement strand
GAAACGCACGACAGCGATTGGGATTGGAACGAGTTTTATCACCGCAACAACGACGAACTGGTAGCCACCTGGGGCAACCTGGCGAACCGGGTGCTTTCCTTTGCTTACAAACATTGGGAGGGCAAAGTGCCCGATCCGGGCGAGCTGCGCCCCATCGACCAGGAAATCCTGGCGACGGTGGAGGCGGGCTTCCAGACGGTGGGTGCGGAGTTCGAGGCGGTTCATCTGCGCGGGGCGTTGGCTGAAGCCATGCGTTTGGCGTCTGAGGTGAACAAGTATCTGGACACCACCGCTCCCTGGTTTGAAATCAAGACCAACAAAGACGGGGCTGCCAAATCCATTTACACTGCCATGCGCGCCATCGATTCCATTAAAGTGCTGCTGGCGCCTTTCCTGCCGCACACCAGCGAAAAACTGAACGCATTCCTGGGATATCCCCAACCGCTCTTCGGCGAACAATCCACGGAAGCCCTCACCGATGGGTTGGGCGAACATACGGTGCTGCGCTATCACGGCGAAACCGCCAGCGGACGCTGGGAGCCCAGCCGCCTGGCGCCAGGGTCGGCATTCTTGCAGCCGCAGCCGCTCTTCCGCAAGCTGGATGCTTCCATTGTAGAGGAAGAACGCGCCCGATTGGGCAGCCATTAAACCGGCATTTTAAATCAAACAGCGTTGCGAGGTTTTCATGCCTCACAACGCTGTTCTTGTTTAACGGGGAAGTTTATGCTACTGAATCTCGTACGAAATATTCACATTAACTTCGATGACCAGTTGACCGGCTGAGATGGGAACGCTTGCCTGGGTGGTGGTGCTCGAACCGCCCTTGCTGTCATAATAGGTGACCGGGGTGTTATTGCTGTAGACATTCAGGTTCTGGACGGGTCCCAGCTTGAACCCGGCGGCATCCGCCAGTTCGACCGCCTGGGCATGGGCGTTATCCACTGCGGCTTTTCGTGCCTGACTGTATGCCTCTTCCTTGTTTTCCACATCAAACTGAATGCTGTTGATGTTATTGGCGCCCGAGCGGACCACGGCATCCAGCATGGCGCCCATCTGGTTCAGATCGCGCACGGTGACATTGATGGTGTTGTCCACCACATATTTCAAATCCAACGCCGCGCCATCTGGTCCATACGCCTGGTAGGGATAAACGTTGAAATTCGTGGTTTGAATATCTTTGGCGGCGACACCCAGTTTTGTCAGCTCATCCACCACTTTCTGAGTTTGACTGGTGTTGCTGGTGAGTGCTTCAGAGACGCTGCTCATTTCGGTGTGCACACCGATATTGATATACGCGATATCCGGCGCCAGGGTGACTCTGCCGGTGCCCGAGACAGAAATAATCCGCGTGGCGGGTGTGCCGCCCGCAGACGTAGCTGCGCTACAGGCGGATAGTAGCAGAACCGCAGTCAGCGCCAGCGCGGCAAAGGGGATGATTTTACGCATGGGAATACCTCCAGAAATCATTGAGAACGTGCATAAATATAGACGGATTTTCTGCCGAAAAGTTCCAACAACGCAAGCTGTGGTGGGGTTCCGTGCGCCTGTTGGTTCGAGGTGCATGAAAATGTGAATCAAATTATAGAGAGAGAAGATGGGCGTGTCAAATAAAACAAAACAGGGACGGCGCGAACGCCGTCCCTGCAAGGCTTGCGAGAAACAGGGTTGGATCAGGGAATATGGAGCGTCTGACCGGCGGTGAGGGTGTAGGGGCTCTTCAGCGCATTGGCGGCGATGATTGCGTTCGGGTCGGCATCTCCATACGCGCAGGCGATGGTGTAGATGGTATCTCCGGCGGCAACCGTGTAGTCCGCGGGGTGGGCTTTCAACGAGCGGTCACCCGCATCCCAGCTTCCGCTCTGGGGGACCTTCAAGACCGCGCCCACGGCGGGTTTGGAATTGACGGTCAGACCATTCAGCGCCAGCAGGTCGCCCGCGCTGACGTTAAAGCGGCGCGCGATGCAGAAGGGGAATTCGCCCTTTTCCAGCGTGTAGGTGGCGGGGTGTCCGGGGGTGGCAGTGGGCACTGCAATGGGCGTGGCGGTGGCGGGAACCGGCGTGGATACGACCGCGGTTGTCGGCGTGGTTGCTCCAGCGGCGCCACCGGCAGCGGCGATGGCAGTTTGCGTGCCGCTGATGACCACCTTCATGGCGTCATCCGTTGCCGGCAGGGGGAACGGAAATTCGCTGGTGGCGGTGGGCGTGACTACGGGCGCTTTTGAAGCAGGACGCTGACACGCAGCCAGCAGCACAACCGTCAGGATCAGAGCCGTAAAGACAAGCCAATGTTTCTGTTTCATGAGATTGCTCCTCCTCAAGAGCCTGCTGCGCGTCAGGGATCGTTTCGTGCAGCAAGATGTTGATCATCTTTTGAAAACGATAGTAGCATATCCCTAAAAATGCGTCAAGCAGATATGGATACGATATTTCAAGGGGATCGTTGCAAAGAATATACCAGATTGGGGATGGACGTGAAGAATTTTCTCGGAAAATACCTGCCGATGATCACGCAATCCTCTGATACATCCTATTAATCAGGTGAGTAACGTCATTGCGAAAAGTTACTTTATTCAATCGTCTTTTTACGACACTTCGGGTAAGATTGTTTTTGGAGACGGGATCAAGGACACCTCCATGATGCTAATCACTGTCTCCTCCTTTGGCGAAGGTCTCCACCGGGTTTTCCTCACCGCCCCCGGTGGAGACTCGCGTTTAAAGAACAAAGACGGGTCATCAAGCCCGTCTTAAATGTTCTGCCCTTCTTTTCCCGACGATCTTATTGTTCTATCACCGGCAGCACCACGGTAAACGTGGTGCCCTGATCCACGGTTGATTCCACCCAGATGCGCCCCTGGTGATTTTCCACGATGGATTTGACGATCGACAGTCCCAATCCCGTCCCTGAGACATTCGTCGCGGCATTGGATGCCCGGTAGAATTTATCAAAGATGTAAGGCAGGTCAATCGCGGGAATGCCCAGACCGGTATCGGTGACCTGCAGGACCAGTTGTTTGCCTTCCTGGTGTAAATTCACCTGGATCATTCCACCCGGCAGGGTGTATTTGACCGCGTTTTCCACCAGATTATCGAGCATCTGGCGTAAATGCACCGGGTTGCCCAGGATGGGGGGTAGATTGGGGGGAATGACCGTGAGCAGCTGCTGATTGTGCTCGGCGATGCGCTTCTTGAAACCATCCAGCGCGAATTGGATGATCTGCTCCAGATGCACCACTTCTTTTCGGCTGTCAAACCCCGCTTCGATGCGTCCCAGGTTGAGCAGGTCGTTCACCAACGCGGTGATATTCTGCACGCTCATCTGCACCCGGACGATAAATTCGTGCTGCGATTCTTTCACGGGTCCCACGCGTTCGATCAGCTCGGTGTATCCCAGAATGGCGGTGAGCGGCGAGCGCAGATCGTGCGAAACTGTGCTGACAAAGTCGCTCTTGATGCGGTCCAGCTTCTTGAGATAGGTGATGTCGTGCATAGTGATGACAATGCCCACGCCGGGGATGGGGGTCAACTGCGCACTGAACACCAGACCCTCGTCGATGACGATTTCTGCCCGGTTGGAATACTTCTTGGCGCGGTCGTTGATCAATTCGAGCAGCGTGGGTTGATCGAAAATGTCGGTTGCCATCTTTCCAGACAGCGCAGCATCGCCCAGGTTGAACGTCTGGCGGATGGTCTGGTTGACCATCACCAGTCTGCCGTCGTCATCGATGACGATCACGCCGTCCTGAATCTGGGTCAGGATGGTTTCGAGTTTGTTCTTTTCAATGGCGGTGTGCGAATAGAGACGGGCGTTTTCAATGGCGATGACCGCGTAATCTGCCATCGCCGAAATGACCTTGACGTGATGCTCGGTGAAGGGGCGGTTGGAGTGGCGGTTATCCACCCCCAGCACGCCGAAAATCTGCCCGTGACTTTGCAGGGGAACGTAGATCAGGCTCTGCACCAGGTACGAGGTCTTGATCTTCTGCGGCGTCTTTTCATCCATCAATACCGGTTGACCGGTGCGGATGACGCTGCCTGCCAGACTGTCTTGAATGGGCAGGCGGAAGGTGCGCACAAAATCTTCCTGAAAGTTGCGCGCCGCGCGCATATACAGTTCGCCGCTGGTTTCGTCCACCAGCAGCAGGCTGCCTTCTTCTGCGTTGGTCAGCGTCACCGCCGCATCCACAACCGCAGAGAGCACACTGTCGAGGTCGAGAGAGGCGGTAATGCTGCGCCCCACCTGAGAAAGGGCTTCCAGCTCATCCACCCGCTGCTGCAGCGTGGCGGTGGCGCGTTTGGATTCGATCAGCACCCAGTCTTTGCGGTGCAGTGTCTGCTGCAGGCAGGCTTCCACCGCTTTAAGAATGTCGTCGGAATGCAGCGGGGGAATCAGGCACTCCACCACACCGGCGTGCATGGCTTTGCGCAGCAGCTCTGGGGTTTCCTGCGGTGCGAACAGGAGCGTGGGCATGGTGGGGAATTTCTCTGAGAGGGCGGCGGCGAATTCCAACCCGTTGCCGTCGCTCAGCTTTTCGCTCACCACGGTCAGCGCCGGATACGCCCGGCTGAGCATTTTTTGCGCCGTCTGAATATCTTTTGCCACCGTAACCGTATACCCGGCGGAACGAATCACCCGCTCCAACAGGTAGCTTACCTGTGGATCAGATACGATGATAAAAATCTGATCTTTTGTGTTTATTGGCATTGTTTTCGTTCCATCCACCGATATGCGTACACAGGATTCAGCGGTTTGGCAGCGTTACATGAAAAGCAGAACCTTCACCGAGCGTGCTTTCAGCCCAAATCTTACCCCCCATCGAGGTAATCAGTTCATTCATCAGGCTCAAGCGGATCCCCAGCCCGCCAAATGGGGCGGTTGTGCTGTTTGCAGGCTGGTAGCCCGGCTCAAAAATTCGTTTGAGATCGGCGTGGGCAATTCCCCTGCCCTGATCGCGCACCATGAGGTGCGGCAGGCTTTCAGGGGTCCGGTCGAGACGCACCACCACCTGACGCCCGGTGGCGCTGAATTTGACCGCGTTGGATATCAAACCGTCAAGGATCTGATCGATCAAGCGCGGGTCGGCGGTGATTTTGACCGGCTCAGCCGTCAGTTCTGCCACCAGCGAAACCCCGCGCTGTTGAGCGGGGCGCTGCAAGCGCGCCAGCGACTGGCGCACCATTTCGTTCAGATTGATCATGCCGCTGGGCGTGGGCGTGGTGACCCTGCCCGATGGCACCGATTGGATGACTTCCTGCGCCTGCTGCACCGATTCATGCGCCAGCAGCAGCGTGCGGCGCTGATCGGCGGAAAAGCGCAGACTGTTGCTGTCCAGCAGGTCCTTCAACGCTCCTTCGGCTTTTTCCAGCGGCTGGCGCAGCTGGCGGTTCAGACCGGTGAGCAGATCGTTTTTGGCTTTTTCGTTTGCCTGCGCGTTATCAGCGATTTGCTGCAATGAACGTGCGCGGTCTTCCAGCGCGCGGAAAAGCCGCGAATTGACCAGAGATATGGCGGCGTAATCTGCCATGGCGCCCATCAGCGATTGTTCGGCGGGATTGAAAGGCTGGTTGGCTTTGCGCACCGCCACCATCAAACCGATGACCTGTTTCTGCACCCGGATGGGCACAATCAGCGCCGCTTCGCCCAGCATGGAGATGGGGAAACGTTTGAGCGGATCGCCGTTGATCGCCAGGGTTTCGCCCGAGAGCGCCACCAGAGAGCTGATGCCGTCATCCCAGGTTTGCGGCATGGAGAGGATGGATGCAGGTAAATTGCGGTGCGCGACGATGCTGAAGGGTTTGGCAGGGTCTTCGCGCAGCAGGAACCAGCTGAGATCCGCCTGGGTGAGCTGCATCACTGCGTCCATCAGGCGGTCGAAAAGCTTCCGCTGATCGGTGATGGATGTGACGGCTTTGCCCACCGAAAAGAGGGTGGTCAGTTCGCGCACGCGGTTTTGCAGTTCCTGATTGGTCTGTTGGAGCTGCGCCGCCAGGTGCTCGCGTTCACGCCGACCGCGCACTTGTTTGAGCACGCGTTCGACCGCCGAGACGACTTCGGCGTCGCGCAAGGGCCAGAGCAGGTAATCGCTCGCGCCCAGACGAAACGCCTGAACCAGATCGCCTTCCATGCCTTTTTGCGCCAAAACAATGACGGGAATATCCATGCGTTGAGCGTTCAACATCACCAGCAGATCTTTGCCGCTCAAGCCGGGTAAATTGAGGTCTACAATCAGCACGTCAGGGCTGAGCTGCGCAGCCTGAGCGATGGATGCCGCCGCGTCTCCAACAATGGAAACCTGATAGCCAATGGACTGGAGCGCCTGCCTTCCGACCAGGTCGGCAATCAGTGGGTCATTCTCTACAATCAAAATTCTTTCGTGCTGATTTCTCATAGATTAAATGATAGCACGGATGATTAAAAATGGGGAGTCGTGTCAGACGTGCAACTGGGCGGTGGAAGGTCAAATTTCTGTTAAAGGCAGGTAAGAACTTTATTAATTCTACAGTACGGTGCTTGACTTTGCCCGTCCGAAGGCTACAATAAATATACACGGATGAGCTGCATCGCGGTTTCAATTCGTTTTTTTTATCTGCGCGCGCCATCGTGTAAACGCAATGAAATTTGCAGGCTGGTGACAGCCTGCCGAAGAAAACCGGTGACAATCTATGGAATATCAGGATTACTACAAGACCCTCGGGGTGGATCGTAAAGCCAGCGATGCCGAGATCAAGAAGGCATATCGAAAACTGGCAATGAAATACCATCCTGACCGCAACCAGGGTGATAAAGCAGCTGAGGAAAAATTCAAACAGGTAAATGAAGCCTATCAGGTGTTGAGCGATTCGGCGAAACGTTCCCGCTACGACCAGTTGGGTGAATCTTATGCGCGCTACCAGCAGACAGGCGGCGCGCCGGGTGGCTTTAACTGGCAGCAGTGGGCAACGCAGCAGCCGGGCGGCACACGGGTCGACATTGGCGATTTGAATGACCTGTTCGGCGCAGGTGGTTTCTCTGACTTTTTCAGCACCATTTTTGGGGGCATGGGCGGGATGAGCGGCATGGAGGGCATGGGCGGCGTACCCGGCGCTCGCACGCAAACGCGCCGGACATCTGCCGGTCGAAGAGCCGCGGCTCCTGAACCCATCGAACAACCTGTATCGATTGATCTGGAGGAAGCCTATCACGGTACACAACGGCTGATCCAGTTTGGCGATCATCGTCTGGAAGTAAAAATCCCGGCGGGCGCCAAAACCGGGACCCGCATTCGCGTCCCCGCCTCTGCCACCCGGCAGCCGGCAGATCTGTTTCTGGTGATCGATGTGCAGCCGCATCCGCGCTATGAACGCAAAAACGATGATCTCTATGCGGATGTAACGGTGGACCTGTACACCGCCGTGCTGGGCGGAACGGCGCCGGTGGCGACCCTGGCAGGCAACGTGGAGCTGACCATACCGGCAGGCATTCAACCGGGGCAGAGCATTCGTCTGGCTGGGCGGGGCATGCCGCATCTCAAAGCGCCCGATCAGCACGGCGACCTGTATGTGCGCGTAAAAGTACAGCTTCCGCGCAATCTGACCACCAGACAGCGTGAAATGTTTGAAAAACTGCGCGGCGGCGAAGGTTCTTAAAGGTAGCAGACACATCCAGAAAGGAACAATCCATGAAGAAATCCTTGTGGTGGGTGGTGGTTGTCCTGGCATTGAGCGTCATCGCGTGTCAAGCCACACCCAGCTTACGGTCGTCTTCAACGAAACAGGGCATTCCTACCGCGACGATCGCGCCACAGCTGCCCCTCACCACGGGTTCCGGTGCTGCGGATTCGAGCGAAGAAGCGCTGGTGGCGTTGTACGAACGCGTCAATCCGGGCGTGGTGGCGATTTTGATTACCGCCGCCGACGGCAGCAGCGGGCAGGGGTCGGGATTTGTCTACGATACAGACGGGCATATCATCACCAACCTGCACGTGGTGGACGGCGCGGAAACCATCGAAGTGGATTTTCCTTCGGGTTACAAGGCGGAGGGCGAACTGATCGCCACCGATCAGGATTCTGACCTGGCGGTGGTGAAAGTGAATGCCCCGGCGGAAGAACTGCATCCGCTGCCGCTGGGCGATTCGGACCAGATCAAAGTAGGTCAGACGGTCATCGCGATTGGCAACCCCTTTGGGCTGGACGGTACCATGACGCGCGGGATTGTTTCAGCCAAGGGACGCACGCTTGATTCGCTGCGCCAGACGTCCAGTGGCGCCACGTTCAGCGTGGGCGATATCATCCAGACGGATGCATCCATCAATCCGGGCAATTCGGGCGGTCCGCTCATCAATCTGAACGGCGAGGTGATCGGCATCAACCGCGCCATCCGCACCACCAATTATGACTCCACCACCGGAGAAGCCCTCAACTCGGGCATTGGCTTTGCCGTTTCCATTAATATTGTGCGGCGGGTGGTGCCGGTGCTGATCAGCAAGGGGCGCTATGATTATCCCTATCTGGGCGTTACGGCTCGCCCGCAGTTGACCCTGGCAGAAGTGAAAGCCTTGGGTCTGGACCGCAACACGGGCGCGTATGTTTTGGAAGTGGCATCGGGCGGACCCGCCGCGAAAGCCGGACTGCGCGGCGGTAAAACCGAGACAAGCATCCCTGAACTGTATGCCGGGGGAGATTTAATTATCGGCGTGGACGGACGTCCGGTGAAGGTGTTTGGCGATTTGCTGTCGTATTTGATGAACAACAAATCGCCCGGTGACCAGGTGGTCATCACCGTTGTTCGCGACAATCAGGAAAAGGAGGTCACGGTTACTCTCGACAAGCGTCCATAAGCCGATCGGAAACCATCGGGTGATCATTTAAAAAGGAGGTTACCATGTTAGCGGAAAGCGATCTTCGGGAGCTGCTGGATTACACATCGCCAGATCCCGTGGTCAGTGTATATCTGAACACCGACCCATCTGAAGGGAACGCCGATGCATACAGGCTCCGACTGCGCACCATGTTGAAGGACCTTCGTCTGACACAAGATGTGGAGGCTATCGAACGGTATTTTGATCACCAATTTGACTGGTCGGGACGGAGCGTGGCGGTGTTTTCATGCGCACCGCAGGGGTTCTTACGCGCCTACCCATTATCGGTATCCATCCGCAGCCGCATCTGGGTTGACGATCATCACGCTGCTGTGAAGGAACTGGCAGATGTGTTTGACGCTTACGGCGGTTACGGAGTGATTCTGGTGGATAAACAGGGGGCACGATTGTTCCATTTTAATCTGGGGGCACTGCGCGAACAGGAAGGTGTGATTGGAGAAGAAGTAAAGCACTTCAAACGCGGCGGCGCCTCGTCGGTACCCGGACGACGCGCCGGGAATGCCGGCGAAACCGGATACGACGATGAGATAGTGGATCGCAATATGCGGGCGGTTGCCGACGCCGCGGTGCACTTTTTTGAAGAGAAGAAAATCCGGCGGGTGCTTCTCTGCGGTTCAGATGAAAATGTGGCGCTCCTTCGCGGAAATCTTCCCAAAACGTGGCAGAGTTTAATCGTGGGAACCTTCCCGATGAGCATGACCGCCACGCACACCGAAGTGTTGAACCGGGCGATGGAAATCGGTCATGCGGCAGAAGAGCGGCGCGAAACCAACCTGATCGAAACCGCCGTCACGGCGGCTGCCAAGGGCACCAACGGCTCCATCGGTATCGGCGACACGCTGGAATCAGTTCATTCGGGACGGGTGGACACCCTGCTGGTGAAGGAAGGCTATAAAGAAGCCGGGTACGTCTGCAAGAGCTGCGGTTACGTCACGGTAAACAAACGCGAAGACTGCATCTTTTGCGGCGGCAAGCTGGAACAGGTTCTGGACGCCGTGGAAATGGCGGTGCGCCAGGTGCTGCAAAAGGGCGGTGACGTGGAGATCGTTCACCACGGACCGGCTTTGGAGAAAGCCGGGAATATCGCCGCCATTCTGCGATATTAGCGAGCGGATAGGATGGAGGAGGGCTTCCGCCCTCCTCCCTTTTTGTGAATGTCGGGGATAAAACCTCGTTTTGAGGAATCCACCGCACAGGAATTTTGCACAGCGCGCTGATCTTCAAGTGTTGCCGGTCGGAGACTGCTTTTCAGCGCAGATGTAAGGAACTTAAACCGTAGCATTTTTTACCAATTTAAGGTATCCTTAACGCACTTGAAATCTAATGCATTGATCCAAGGAGGTCGCTGTGATAAAAGAGACCATTAAAGAAGCTGAAACTCGAATGAAAAGCGCGCTTCAGGTTCTGGAAGAGGACCTGGGCGGTATTCGCACGGGACGCGCCGCTCCCTCCCTGGTGGAACGCCTGCTGGTTGAATATTATGGCATGCCCACCCCCTTACAGCAGGTGGCAAGCATCAGCGTGCCGGAACCGCGCACATTGATGATCAAACCGTTTGAAACCAGCACCATCAAACCCATCGAACGCGCCATTCTGGCTTCGGATCTGGGGTTGACCCCCAACAACGACGGCAAGGTCATTCGCCTGAACCTGCCTCCCCTGACCGAGCAGCGCCGCAAAGACCTGGTGAAAGTTGTGCAGCACCGGCAGGAAGAATGCCGCGTATCGGTGCGCAATGTCCGCCGTGATCTCATCAAAGACCTGCGTGAATTTGAAAAAGAAAAGATGCTCTCGGAAGATGAGTTAAAACAGGCGGAGGACGAACTTCAAAAATTAACCGACCGCTTCATCCAGCAAATTGAGGCGATCGGGCAGCATAAAGAAAAGGAAATCATGGAAGTGTAGTTTCCTTTTCTGGAACCGACATGACATCTGAACCCCTTAAACCTGAACTTCAAAACTTGAAATTGCCTACGCATATTGCCATCATTATGGATGGCAATGGGCGTTGGGCGATTTCGCGTGGACTGCCCCGATTAGCCGGGCACAAGGCGGGAACCGAAAATCTGCGCCGGATCATCAAGTCGTGCGTGGAAATCGGTATTCCTTATCTCACCCTGTATGCCTTCTCCACGGAAAATTGGGGGCGTCCATCGGATGAGGTGGAAGGGTTGATGAACATTCTTGAGACGGTGATCGACCGCGAGCTGGCAGAGCTGAACAAAGAGGGTGTGCGCATTCTCCACCTCGGTCATCTGGACCGCATCAAGCCGAGTCTGCGCAAGAAGATTGTGGATGCCGTTGAGCTGACCCAAAATAACCAGCGTCTGGTGTTGAGCATTGCGCTGAATTACGGCGGACGGGACGAAATTATTTGCGCCATTCGCCGCATGATCGAAGATGGGGTGAAATCGGAGCAGGTGGATGTCGATCTGGTGGACCGGTATCTTTTCACTTCCGGAGTTCCGGACCCCGATTTGATCATTCGCACATCGGGCGAGATGCGAATCAGCAACTTTCTCATCTGGCAGGGCGCCTACGCCGAATGGTATGTAACGCCAACCTTCTGGCCAGATTTTGATCGCGGCGAACTGATCAAAGCCTTGCGCGATTATACCCAGCGAGACCGCCGTTATGGCAAACTTTCCGCTGCCGATACATCCACCAGCCATGACGGAGATGTCTCTCATGATTAAGCGATTGCTGGTGGTGATCATCCTCATCCCGGTGGGGATCGGCTTGATCGCATTGGGCGGACCTGTATACGCCGTCTTCATCGCGGCGATTCTGGGAACTGCGGGTTGGGAATTTGACCGCATGGCGCGCGTTGACGGATACCAGCCGTCGCGGGTGTTGTTGATGGGCGGAACTGCGGCGCTGGCGCTCGCGCGCGCCTTTCTATCGGCGGAAAACAGTCTGGCGGTTCTGGCGGCGCTGGTGATGATCGCCATGACAAGACATCTGGTGGCGTATGAGCGCGGACGCGAGAAAGCCGCCACCGATTTCAGCATTACCCTGGGCGGCTTGCTCTATTTGGGGCTGTTGGGATCGTACCTGGTGATGCTGCGGAATCTGGAAGATGGCAAATGGCTGGTATTGATCGTGCTCCCCGCAATCTGGATCGCCGATTCGGCAGCCATGATGATTGGCTCGCATTGGGGCAAACACGCCATGGCGCCGCGCCTCAGCCCGCACAAAACCTGGGAAGGTTACTTTGCGGGTGTGCTGGGGGGCGCGTTGGGCGGCTGGGCGCTCACTGCTTTGTGGGGGCTGGCAGCCCCGGCATTGATCCCCTGGAAAGGGGCACTGCTGGGGTTGGTGCTGGGCGCGGTCACGCCGTTTGGCGATCTGGGCGAAAGCATGATCAAACGGCAGGCTGGCATGAAAGACTCCAGCCACATCATTCCCGGGCACGGAGGTGTGATGGACAGGATCGATTCCTGGTTATGGGCAGCCGCGATCGGGTTTTACTGGATACTCTGGCTCTGGTAAACAACAGGGAAGGTCATCAAGACCTTCCCTGTTTTGTTTATAAACTTAACAATCAGGAGGTGTTGTTTTGAATAGTATGCCCACCCGAAACCTGGCATTGGAGTTGGTGCGCGTCACCGAGTCCGCCGCGTTGGCAGCTGGACGTTTTGTCGGTCGAGGTGATAAGGTCGCCGCCGATAAGGCTTCTGTGGACGCAATGCGGTTAATCCTGAATTCCATCCAAATGGACGGGGTTATTGTCATTGGCGAGGGTGAAAAAGACGAAGCGCCAATGTTATATAACGGCGAACGTTTGGGAACCGGCGAACCGCCGGAAGTGGATATTGCGGTCGATCCCATTGACGGGACGCGTCCCTGCGCGTATGGGCTGCCCAATTCCATTGCCACGGTAGCGCTGGCGCCGCGCGGATCCATGTTTAACCCCGGTCCTTTCCTGTACATGAATAAGCTCGCTGTGGGACCTGTGGCGAAGGATCTGGTGGATATTGAAGCGCCGGTTCGCTACAACCTGGAAAAAGTGGCGAAAGCCAAGGGCGAAAAGATGGAAGACCTGACGGTCGTGATTCTCGACCGCCCGCGCCATACCGAATTGATTCGCGAAGTGCGTGCCTGCGGCGCGCGCATTTTGCTCATCCCCGATGGCGATGTGGCGGGCGCGATGATGACGTGCTGGGAACATTCCCATGTGGATATGCTGCTGGGCACCGGCGGAACCCCGGAAGGTGTGCTGGCTGCCTGCGCGCTGCGCGCGATGGGCGGCACCATTCAGGGGAAACTGGTGGCGCGCAACCAGGATGAAATTGACCGCGGTAGAGAACTTGGCTATGATATGACCAAGGTCCTCACCATTGACGATCTGGTCTCATCGGATAATACATTCTTTGCGGCTACTGGAATTACCAACGGCGAGCTGCTGGAAGGCGTGGATTATTTTGCCAACGGCGCCCGTACCGACAGCCTGGTGATGCGCGGTTCCACCGGCACGGTGCGTGAAATTATCGCCACCCACCGGCTGGAAAAGCTGGGAAAGATCAGCATGATCGATTATTGATCAGAGATTTTTTGAGAGTCTATGATATTTAAGGGGTCGAAACGCCGTTCGACCCCTTATTCTGGGATTACGACTTACGGTTCAACCGGAACCCGGATCGCAGCCAACATTTCTTCATTACTGCCAAATTTGAAATCCAGCAGCCCGCGTTCGCGGGCAATTTCGGTTTCCACACTGGTCAATCGTTCCAGGTCCTGTTTGCGCACGATGGGGTGTTCGATCTGGTTCAGACGTTTTTCCAGCGCCGGGAGATCGTCGAGCGGTTGGGGCGGCAGGCTTTGCAAATACGCTTTCACCGCCCTGGCGCCGTTGGTGCCGTCGCGGCGCGCCACACCCACCAGACCTTCGCTGGCTTTGCGCGACCATCCGGCGATGAACACGCCTTCGATGGCGCTTTGCGCTGCCGGGTCGTACGCCTCGTAGGAGGCGTCATCCACGGGGAAGCGCGGCTGCGGATGGTGGACGTATTCATTTCCACTGACCGGCAAGCCAAAATTGGGGTCGATGCGGTCACCAATGGCGAAGATGACCGAATCGACCTTCATCACCTGGGTTGTTCCTGTACCGCGCGCTTTCACCTCGCTGTTTTCCATTTTGAGGGTATTTTCTTCCAATTCCAACCCGTTCACCCGTCCCAGGTCGTCGCCCAGAACCGATCGCGGCGAGAGCAGAAAGCGCAGTTGAAAATGGGTGTTCGAAAGGATGCGCACCGCTTTTTCACGCGCAGCGTCAACCATCTGGCGCAGCGCATCCGGGTCTTGCCCCAGCGCCTGCATGACGGGCAGGTGACGGGCGATCTCGCCGTTCAATGCGTCCAGATCGAGGTTCGCAGCCACATATTCCAGTTCGCGGCGGTCAAATTTCACTTCGTTGGGACCGCGCCGGGCGATGGCAACCACTTCTTCCACCTGCCGCACCTGGATCAGCCAGTGAACGACATCCAGCATGACGTTTCCCACCCCGACCACTGCCACCCGCTGACCAATGCGGTAGAGCCGCTGGCTGAAGGGCGGAAGCAGGTTGTAATGGTAGACGATGTCTTTGGCGTGATACGAGCCTTCCAGTTGTTCTCCCGGCAGCCCGAGCCATTTGGTGCCCTGCGCGCCAATTGTGACCAGCACAGCCCGGAATCCCAATGAGCGAATTTCATCGAGACGCAGATCGCCGTCTTGCGCCACGCGCATGTTCCCCAGATAGGTAATATGGGGATCCTGCACGATCTGCCGGAACTGGGAACGCAGCCCGTCTTTCATTTTGTATTTTTCGGGATAAATGCCGTATTCCGCCAGCCCACCGGGTTTGATGTCGCGGTTGAAGATGACAACCCGGCAGCCGTCTGCTGCCAGCTGCTTGGCGGCGAAAAGTCCCGCCGGTCCGGCGCCGATTATTGCAACCCATTCACCAGGGTGAATATTCGCATCCATTGCTCCTCCAGAAGATGATCCATGTTGTCGGTTACGTCTGTCGAAACAGGATAAAGAGGCGATGAATAGTTATATTATAATGGACACCGATAATTTGTTTTTCAAAATGGCTGGTCTGTGCTATATTCAGCCTGTAGGTACCGAAAACAGAACTGCAAGGGGCATATTTTGCCCTGTTTTATTTCGTTCATCTGATCCGCAGGGAGAATGATTCATGAACGCCACTCCAAACCCATCTTCATCGGCACATGGCGTAAACGCTGACGAACCGCAAACCACCGCTCAAACGCCGGGCGTCGCTTCGCGTTTCTTTGAAGGATCTGCGCCCACCTTCTGGACGATCACCGGGACAATTTCACTGATCGTCAATCTGATCCTTATTGTAGCCCTGATGATCATGACGCGTCAACTATTCAATATCAAGGCGCTGGTATCAGATCAACTGGTGGATGGGTTGTATCAGAACTTTGTCAAAATGGACGAGGCGAAAATTCAAACCACCGTACAGGTCAACTCGCAAATCCCGGTGAAGTTTGATCTTCCGGTGAAGACAAACACCGAAGTCACGCTGACCCAAGACACCTCCATTTACGGCGCCAAGGTCACGCTCAACACGGGCGGGTTGACGATCACCGATGCCCCGGCGGATATCATCCTTCCGGCGGGAACCCGGCTGCCCATCGCGCTGAATATCACTGTGCCGGTGGATGCGAGCGTCCCGGTGGCGCTCACCGTTCCAGTGGATATTCCCCTCAATCAGACCGAGCTGCACGAGCCGTTTGTGGGCTTGCAGGAGGTGGTAAAGCCCTACCGCGATTGGCTTCAGGCGTTTCCATCGTCCTGGCAGGAAGTGCTGTGCGGCAGCCCGGCACCCAATTGGTGTAAAAAACTGGTTCCGACCGATCAACCTTAAGAGGTGTTATGACATCTGAAATCATTCAAACCCGGCTGCCAAACGGCATGCAGGTCATGCTCAAAGAGATCCACAATGCGCCCATTGTGAGCCATTGGGTGTGGTACCGCGTGGGTTCTCGCGATGAAATCCCCGGACTGACGGGTATTTCGCACTGGGTGGAACACATGCAGTTCAAAGGCACGCCTGCCCATCCCGAAGGGTCGCTCGATCAGGCAATCTCGCGGGTGGGGGGCGTCTGGAATGCCTTCACCTATCTGGATTGGACCACTTTCTTCGAGACCCTGCCTTACGATCAGTTGGAACTGGCGATGGAAGCCGAAGCAGACCGCATGGTCAACGCGATTTATGATCCGCAGGAGGTGGCTTCAGAACGGACGGTGATCATCTCGGAGCGCGAAGGCAGCGAGAACGAACCGCTCTTTCGGCTGGGGGAAGCCATTGCAGCGGCGGCGTTTCGCAGTCACCCGTACCGGAATGAGGTGGTCGGCTCGAAGGAGGATCTGCACCGCATTCAGCGCGATGATCTCTACCGCCATTACCGCACCCATTACATTCCCAACAACGCCGTATTGTGCGTGGCAGGAGATTTCGAAAGCAGCCCCGTGCTGGACCGGCTGGCGGAAATCTACCGCGATATCCCCGCGGGCGATCCGCCGCCTCACCCTGCCCAACCTGAAGAACCGGCGGACGGTGAACAGCGCGTGGTGGTCACCGGTCCGGGCGAGACCACGTTTATAGAGTTGACCTATCACTCCCCGGCGGCGTCTGATCCCGATTTCTTCCCCTTCACTGTGCTGGACAGTCTGCTTACCGGTCCTACCAGCCTGAATATGTTTGGCGGGGGTGGGGTGACCAACAAGACCAGCCGCCTCTACCGCGCAGTGGTGGAGAACGAGCTGGCGGTATCTGTGCACGGTGGTTTGCAGGCGACCATTGATCCCTTCCTGTACGGCATCGATTTGACGCTGCGCCCCGGTCGCGAGGTGGATGCGCTGGTGCAGGCGGTGGAGGATGAAATCAATCGTTTGCAGGATGACCCGGTGAGCGCGGATGAAGTGGCGCGCGCCATCAAACAGGCGCGGGCGCTCTTCGCCTACGGCAGCGAAAACATTACCAATCAGGGCTTCTGGCTGGGATATGCCGAGATGTTCGCCCAATACGAGTGGTTTACCCACTACGTGGAACGTCTGGCTGAGGTGACCCCCGCGGATGTGCAGCGGATGGCGCAGAAGTATCTGGGCGCAAACCGGCGCATTACGGGCATTTACCTGCCCGGCGAAACTTCGGAGGTGAGCGCATGAAAACCAACCATACCCTGCCCGGCGCCGATGACATCACCCGCGTCAGACTGGAAAACGGCATTACTGTGCTGGCGCGTGCGAATTTTGCCAGCCCGTCTGTGGTGATCAGCGGATATATGGCGACCGGCAGCTTGAACGACACCGACGAAAAGCTGGGATTGTCATATTTCACTTCGCTGGGGTTAATGCGCGGCACGCAGAAGCGCAGTTTTCAGCAAATATTCGATGCGCTCGAATCGGCGGGCGCCAGCCTGGGATTCAGCGCGGGGGTGCACACCACCGGGTTCAGCGGTCGCGCACTGGCGGAAGACCTGCCTCTGCTGCTGGACGTGCTGGTGGAAACCTCGCAGCAGCCAATCTTCCCGGCTTCTGAAATGGAACGGCTGCGGGCGCAGATGCTGACCGGATTAGCCATGCGCGCCCAGGACACCGGCGAAATGGCGTCGCTCACCTTTGACCAGATGATCTATGCCGGACATCCATACCGCCGTCCCGAAGACGGCTACACAGAGACCATCCAGGCGATCACCCAGAAAGATATTCTGGAATACCACCGCCGCTGGTACGGTCCGCGCGACATGGTGATTGTGGCGGTGGGCGCAGTGGAACCGCAGCAGGTGGTGGACATGGTGGAAAAGACGCTGGGCGGGTGGCAAAATCCGCAGCAGCCGCCCGCCGTGCTGCTTCCGCCGCTGGAGCCCCTGTCGCAGCCTGCTTTCCAAAAGTATGAAATTCCCGGCAAAGTGCAGTCTGATCTCATCATGGGTGTGATCGGTCCGTACCGGAAATCGGATGATTATCTGGCGGCTTCGTTGGGAAACAATATTCTGGGTCAGTTTGGGATGATGGGACGCATCGGAAAATCGGTGCGCGAACGTTCGGGGCTGGCGTATTATGCCTACAGCGCCGTGAATGCCGGTATTGGTCCGGGGACCTGGGAGGTCTCTGCGGGGGTCAATCCGCGCAATTTGTCCAAAGCCGAAGCGCTGACGCGCAAAGAAATTGCCCGCTTCGCCAATAAAAAGGTCTTCTGGTCTGAACTGCGCGACAGCCAGGCGAATTATATCGGCAGGCTTCCGCTGTCGTTGGAATCCAACGGCGGCGTCGCCAGCGCGCTGCTCAACCTGCAGCGCTACGACCTGGACCTGGATTATTACCGCACCTATGCCGACCGGGTGCGCGTGGTGACCCCGGCGAATGTTCTCGAGGCGGCGCACCGCTATTGGGATTTGAACCGGCTGGTCGTGGCAGTAGCAGGACCCTGAAATGGGAGTGCGATCTTGATTTTACGAACGGGAGTGGATCTGGTGGATATCCACCGGTTACAGGAGGCGCTGGATGAACATCGCCAGCGCTTTTTGGAACGTGTATTCACTCCCGGCGAGCTGGGTCTGGGAAACGGTTCGGCGCAGTTTCTGGCAGGCAGGTTTGCCGCCAAAGAAGCGGTCTCCAAGGCGCTGGGTGTGGGAATCGGCGTGATCCGCTGGCAGGATATTGAAGTGCTGCGCGGCGAGAATGACGAGCCCTGCCTGCGCTTGAGTGGAGAGGCAGCCCGGTTGGCGCAGCAAATGGGATTGGACACCTGGTCGGTGAGCATCAGTCACAGCGCGTCGCAGGCGGTGGCGGTTGCCGTGGCGTTGGGGACGCAGCCATGAAAATCCTTTCGCTGAGCGACATTGAATTGGGTTTCATCTACAGCGCACAAATTGCGCAGCGCTTTCGCGACGTGGACCTGGTGATCAGCTGCGGCGATCTGCCCCATTATTATCTGGAATATGTAGTTTCGATGCTCAATGTGCCAGTGTATTTTGTACACGGGAATCACGCCAAACCAGAGCATGGCGAGCGCGGTCCGGCGCGTCTGGCGCCTGCCGGGGCGATGAATCTGCATCGACGTGTGGTGTGGGACCGGGGGCTGCTGATCGCGGGGATTCAGGGCTGCAACCGTTACAACTTTGGCGCCTATCAATACACGCAGGAAGAGATGTGGGAGATGGTGTTTGGGTTGGTACCGGCGCTGTTATACAACCGGATGCGCTATGGGCGATATCTGGATATCTTTGTCAGTCACGCGCCGCCGTGGGGAATTCACGATCTGGAAGATGTGCCGCACCAGGGGATCAAGGCGTTTCGCTGGCTGCTTCACACCTTCAAACCTGCCTATCATTTCCACGGGCATATTCACGTGTACAACTCGTGCGAACACACCCAGACGGATTTCGAACATACACGCGTTATCAACACATACGGCTACCGCGAAACATCCATTGATGTACCGCACCGGCAGCGTTTCTGATCGCAGATGGTCTGGTTCCTTGATTAAAATTGGGTGCGCCCCGCGGGATTCCTCGCGGGGCGCACCGCTGCAAGAAAGGAGAAACCAGAGCTAATCGCCGCTGGGGGATGTCTGGTGAATGCCCAACCAGAAGTGGTTGGGGAGAACCGATCGGTTGGTTTTGACTTCGATACTGCCGGAGCGCGCAGGCGCGTCTGCCAGCATACTGGGATGGACAAAGCACAGATCGGGCAGCTGCCCGTATTTCTGATAGTAATACCGCGCAGCTCGCTCAATCTTACTCATCAACTCGGTCTTGGGGTCGTTATCGAACCATAACATGCCGGTATTCATCGCGTACCTCATCCTTTAAAATTGGGCTGCCCGGCTCTGGCGCCCGGAAGATTTGCCATTGATCCTCGAACCAGATGGCAAATTGATTCTTTGCATGGATCGTGCCAGCATCCAATCTGGCGTGAATTGCAACGGCTTCAGCGGTTTGCATTTCTGTAATGTGCCCGATCAGCCGGGTGCGGAAAGCATCGATCCAGTAGGGAATTTCCAACGCATCCTGCGCCGCCGCGCTGGCAACGATCCAGACGCGCGAGAGGGCGCCGTATTGGATCAGCCAGTGCAGATTAACCTGCGCGGTCTGGTCCCACGATTGCACTGCCATCAGATCGTCCACGAAAATCACAAACGCCGGTCCGCTGCTGGAGTTTTGCTCATTTCGCTGTTCTGCCAACGCCAGCAGTTTGATCACCAGACGGGGAGCTTCTTCGCCCGCGGCATCGTACACGCCCAGGCATTGGGGTTGAATGACTTTCTCTTTCCATTCGTCAGGACGGGTGGTGATGACGGCGTAGCGGCACTCGCGCGAAGAATTCATCACCGGCAGTGAAACTGCCATCGACTGCATCAAACGCGTTTTACCGCAGCCGGGATCTCCGCACAGCAGCAGCGCGCCGGAGGCGGGTTGGTCCAGATCGAGCAGGAAGGGCAGCCCATCTTCACCTGCTCCAACCAGCATCGAGCCGGTGGGCAGGGCAGACATGCGTTTGAGCACTTCGCGGACGGTGGGATGGCTGGCGCTCACCGATGAGGATGCATCGGATTGAAATTTACGAACCGCGGAGAGCGCTTGCTCGAGAAGGGGTTTATCCAACATTGCGGGTCACCTGCCTTTCTGACAATTAAGAACATCTGTTCTAATTATAGAACATTCATTCTAGTTGTCAAGGGGTTAATTTCGCACGATCCGCTCAGATCTTCTATGGCTTCGATGCGATCGAGGCAGCCGCATTTCCGAATCGACCGGATCACCATTTCGCTTTCCTGCCCGGAGGAAAACACAAAAAAGGGTCGCCCGATCGGGCGACCCTTTGCTCTTTCTGATGAGATTGATTTACGGCAGAACCTGCCAGGGATTGATGAACGCACCGTTGAAGCGGATTTCGAAGTGCAGGTGCGGACCGGTGCTGTTGCCGGTGGACCCGGCGCGTCCGATGAGCTGACCCGAATACACGCTGGAACCGCACGAAACACCCACCGAGCTTAAGTGCGCGTACACGCTCTGGTATCCGTTGCCGTGGTCGATGACGATCACATTGCCGTAGCCGCCGCCGATGCCGCCCGCGTAGACCACCACGCCGCTGTCGGTGGCGTAGATGCTGGCGCCCATTCCCGCGGCGATGTCGATGCCCAGGTGACCATCCCAGAAATCGTTGCCGGAGAGATAGTGATTGTCTGCCGGCCAGACGAAGAATCCGGAGCCGTACGCGCCGTCGCCGACCTCACAGGCGCCGGGGAAGCTCTTGTTCACGCCCGCATTCTTGCGGTAGAAGGTAGGCACCACCCACTGGCGAAATTCGCCCTTACCGCCGGGGATCATCACAAATGTTCCGGGCTCAATTTGGGGGGCGGCAATGTCCAACCGGTTGCCGAACCAGTTCAAGATGGCATCGGCATTGGTTTGATACTTGGACGCCACTGCATCCAGGGTATCACCTTCCTGCCACTTGTAATACACGCCGTCCACCGGGGGAATTTTGAGCGTCATGCCCACCGAAATGGTCTGCGGATCATCCTTCAACTGGTCGTAGTTTGCCCACAGCACCGATTCGGGTTTAATGTCGAATTGCTTGGCGATGGCGAAAATGGAATCACCCGCCTGTACCGTGTAGGTTGTGGCGCTCTGATTGGGATCCACCGAGATGGTGGTGTGCCCGTCAGATGCGCGCACCAGCGAAGTGACATAGTTGGGGCTATCAAAAGAAGGCAGCGATACTGCCGTCTCGCCGCCCACCTGTACTGCGCCCTGAGGCAGCGACTGCGTATCGCTGAAGAATGGTTCGGGTTTTAAAATGATGACCGCCGCCAGAAGGATGACCATCAATGCGGCGAGTGCCCAGAAAGCAATGGTAAGCCAATGGTCTTTGCCCGCCTGGTTCTGAGAGGATGCTGCGGACTGACCCTTTAATACTTTTTCTTTCAAACTAGTCATCCGTTAAACTTTCCAGGAATTCCTGGTTCGATTTGGTGCGACTCAACCGCTGAAGGATGGCTTCAGTGGCGACCGCGGTATCCATGCCGGCTCCTTGCGGGGGCTGCCCGATCATTTGCAGATACATCCGGCGCATCAGCCAGACGCGTTGGAGTTGATCGGGACCCAGCAACAGGTCATCGCGGCGGGTGGAGGAACGTTCAAGGTCGATGGCGGGGAAGGTGCGGCGTTCCTGCAGCCGGCGGGAAAGATGCAGTTCCATGTTACCGGTGCCCTTAAATTCTTCATAGACCACATCATCCAGGCGAGAGCCGGTATCGATCAACGCGGTGGCGATGATGGTCAACGACCCGCCGTCTTCCAGATTGCGCGCCGCCCCAAAGAAACGTTTGGGCGGATACAGCGCTGATGGATCCATACCGCCGGAGAGTGTTCGCCCGGAGGGATTGACCACCAGGTTGTACGCACGCGCCAGACGGGTGAGCGAGTCCATCAATATTACCACATCTCGTCCCATTTCGACCAGACGCTTGGCGCGGTCAAGGGCGATCTCTGCGGTGCGAACGTGCGAGTTCACCGGCTCATCGAAAGTGGAGGAAACCATCTCGGCTTCCACCGAACGGTCCATATCGGTGACTTCTTCAGGGCGTTCGCCGATCAGCGCCATGATCAGGTGTACGTCGGGATACTGGGTGGAGATGGCGTTTGCCACCTGCTTCAAAATGGTGGTTTTACCGGTCTTTGGGGGAGAAACGATCAATCCGCGCTGTCCGCGTCCGATGGGGGCGATCAGGTTGATCAGGCGGGTGGAAAGGATGGAGCGATCTGTCTCCAGATCGAAACGTTTATCAGGGAAAATGGGGGTCAGCGCTTCAAAATTGACGCGGTTGCGCGTTTCTTCGGGCGGAACGCCGTTGATCGATTCAACTTTGAGCAAGCCGTAGTGCTTTTCGGATTCGCGGGGTGGGCGCACATGACCGATCACCAGGTCGCCGGCGCGCAGATCGTAGCGGCGGAGCTGCGCCTGGGAGACGTAAACATCATCGGGACCCACCTGATAGTTGGTGCGCAGGAAGCCTACGCCTTCGCTCATGATCTCCAGAATGCCGCCGCGAACTTCCAGCCCTTCGCGTTCAGCTTCTGCCTGCCGAATTCGAATCAGCAGGTTCTCCTTCTTCAGCCGGTTGGCATTTGGAATATTTAACTCGCCAGCCATCTGGCGCAATTTTAGCAAAGGAGCGTTTTCCAGTTCGAGTAGTTTCATAAATATGGGATCTCTGAAATAGAATGATTGATTTGAATCTCACAAGGTTAAAAGGCAGAATTGCCAACCCTGTTCGAGTCATTGGAAGCAATTTACGATTTAAACCGAATTACGGGAGTAAGCAGCCGCTTCCACAATGGTATTGCGGGAGAGGCTCAAATCTGTAAGATTGAATGTTTGCATCGTCTGGATAATGTGTCAACATTATAGCATGCAAGGGTTAAACGTGCAAGAAATAAATATATCGCCTTAAACGCTGCCTTCCTGCCATTAATTTCTGATTGTACCGCAAGAAACGCTGCAAATCAGCCGTTGCCTGCCTTTTGAACGTGATTGATCCCGGCGGAACACGTCGACACAGCGCCCGCCGGAGCCCGGTTTCGATTGACAGAAGCGGTCTGAATTCACCGCGGCGATTCAGCTTGTTATCCGCGCGGTTTGTGTCTAGTGATATTCCACATGCACTTCTTTATGGTAATTCACCAGAATTGCGGCAATTTTTTCCACCAGATTTTTACGGATGGATACGTTTTCCGGCAGGAGCGGATTCTGGTAGTACGGGTTGATCTTCTGCCCGACCAGGAAAACGATTTCATCGGCATTCAAGAGCTCATGCGCCAGCATGTGCGCGCCATCGTGGGTGCGCGGCAGCGACGTGGGATTGCCCTGCGATTTTTCGAGCAGATCCATGGTATGCGACAGGGTGATGATGCCTTCGGTGAGCAGATCAACGCCTTCCAATATGCCGATGGGCGGCAGATCTTCGCGCAGACTGGCGATATCGGTTTCGATGGGTTCGCCCGTGAACGCCGAAACAATGTTCCCGGTGGTGCCGCCGCAGACAATTTTCCGACCCTCGAACGCCATCAGCCGGTTGACCAGCCCTTCGTCATCCGCTTCACTCATGGGCGGACCGGTGAACACCATGGCGGTCTGGCTGGGTCGGATGAGCAGCCCCACCATCGATGCATCGTCGCCGGGTTGGTCGGCATACAGTTCGCGGGTGCGTCCCATGGTGCGCTCCACCAGGGAGCGCGCGCCGGTGGGTCCATATTGAAAAATCTCTTCAATGAATGTGGTGATATTGGGTATGCCCCATCCCAGGTTATAGGTCTCGCCCAGACCGGCGTAAGGCACACCGTCGCTCATGACTGCCAAAAAGTCGCCGTGCGTGAGCTGCCCCTGAGTGACCTGTACTTTTTTCCCGGCGATCAGCGTTTCCTGCTGGGGTAACGGTATGGATTTGCCCTCAGAGAAGTACAGCAGCGGCGGATTATCAAAGTTATAGGCGTTAAAGCACAGCGTATCGTGATCGATTTCAACCAATGTGAAGGTGGCATACGCCAGATTGCGCACCTTGCAAACCGGCAGCGTGCCCGCCACGGTTTCGATGACGTCATTCATCGCCGCCTGTTCGCGCAGCATATTGATGATGATTTCAGAAGTCAGCGACGCCAGAATATTGGCTTTCACACCGCTGCCCAACCCGTCGGAAAGCACGATGCGTGTTTTCGACCCGGCACGGAACATGCGCACCTGATCACCGCACAGCTCTTCACCGGCTTTGTTCAGGCTGACATGATGGTAATCCACAAAATACTTCATTCGTGGATCTCCTCATTCAACAGGTCGCGAATTTTCAACAGCGATACTTTGGCTTCGGCGGTGGTCTCGCCCAACAGACTGGCGATTTCCTGGGCAATGCCCATTTGCTTGTTAATAACGCGGTCCACGTAATGCAGGGCTTCCTGCTTCATGGCGTTCATTTCTTCCTTGCGCTGCTGCTCACTGGTCATATCCACCAGAATGGCAGCCACCAGATTTTCGCTTTCCACCGGGAAGACGACGCTGCGCGCGTAGACGCCATATTTCTCGAAATTTCGTTCCCTGCCCTTGATGCTCACACCTTCACGGCGAACCTGCTCAATACTGGATAGATCGTCAAAAAGGGTGCCGAGGGCTTTCCCCAGAATCTCTTCCTTGGACACTTTGAACATCTCGCAAAGCGCCGGATTGACCACCCGGATGATATTCTGCTCGTCCACCACGATCAGTCCGTTGGGATCGAAATCCCACAACAATTCCCACAAGGAAGGATGGGTCATGATTTTTCTCCTTCACCCAGCATCACGGGCACAATTTCCTGCTCAAATGTTTCTTTGATGTTATCGGCGGAGATGTGGTGATAGCGCTGCCCCTGAAATTCCATATTAATGCCCTGAGCGCAGTCGCCCAGACAAAACGCGCCTTTCAAAATCAGGCGTTCCTGCAAATGATAGGTTTCAATTTCCTGCTGAATCAGTTTGAGCACGGCGTAGACGCCGTGCTGGTGACAGGCGGAACCCATGCAAAGTGTCAGGGTTTCGCAGTGCGGCTGAGATTCCATAGTCATTCGCTTTCCAATGAATTGTCTTCCAATAAAACGGTGGGGGGATTTCCGGTGTGAGCGGAGACGCTCAGACTTTTAATGTAATGGGATAGAACCGCCACTTCCGGAGAAAGGTCGACATTGCGAACCATAACGTCTGGGGGAACATCCAACCGGGTGGCAGTGAAATTCCAGATGGCTTTAATCCCGCCAGCCACCATTTGCTGCGCCACAGCCTGAGCGGCTTCGCGCGGGGTGGTAAGGATGCCGATGCGGATTTTCATGCGTTCCACCAGATTGGTCAGTTTTTCAACGGGCAGCACTTCCAACGTGCCCACGGGGGAGCCGATTTTATCCGGATCATTATCGAAAAGGACGATGATCTTCAGCCCAAATTCGGAAAACCCCGGATACAGCGCCAGCGCCTGCCCAAGTCTGCCCGCGCCGACCAGCACGGCTTCCTTGTCTTTGACCAATCCCAGGGTATCTTCGATCTGAGCAGCCAGCGCCTCGGCGGAATAACCCATCCGGCTGCGTCCCTGGCTGTCCAGGTAACTCAGGTCTTTGCGCACCTGTTCGGGGGTGGCGCCGGTGGCGTGTCCAAGTTCGGCTGAAGAGACGTAGGTTTCACCGGCATCCACGGCAGAACGCAGCCGCCGGTAATAAAGCGGCAAACGCCGCAGAGTTGGGATGGGGATTCCGCTGTTTTTCATGAGCCTTTCCCGAAGCGATTGTATTCGTTAATTATTTCACAAATATTGTAGCGCTGAACGGCGTGAATGTCAAGTCTGCCCTGAAGCGGCTCTTTTTCTGCCCGGCGGCTTGCTGCATCTGGATTGCTCCCGTTTGATTCTGAAATTTGGTTGCCATTTGATCATTTTTTTGGCGTTTCTGGCGGGTATCACCTCACCTGATCAGTTTGCGCCATCCTTTTGGAATAGGGGAACTCATCAAAATTTGTTAATTTTTTCACGAACCCCTTGAAATTCTTTTTGCCTCGCGTTATACTGTGTTCATTCGTGAAATAAATAACGAATAAATAAACTCTCACTGAGAGATAACATAAATCATCTGGAGGCTTTACCATGTGGGAATCAGCTATCAATATCAATGAAGTTCGTGAAATTCGTTGCAAAACCAACCTTTATCTGGGCGTTGGCGCGATGAGCAAAATGGACGATATTTGCGCAGACCTGAAGAAGCGCGGCATCAACAAAGTGATCGTGGTCGCCAGCAAGAGCGCCTATATTAAATGCGGTGCATGGGCTGCGATGGTACCTGTGTTCGAAAAATACGGCATTGCTTATACCGTCTTCAATGGTGTGACCCCCAATCCTGACAACACCACCGTCGACGCCGCCACCAAACAGGCGCGCGATTTTGGCGCGCAGGCGGTTTTTGGTGTGGGCGGCGGAAGCCCGATCGACGCAGCCAAATCGGTCGCCATTCTGCTCGACTATCCTGAGCACACCTGCAAAGATCTCTACAATTATGATTTCACTCCCGAAACTGCACGCCCGATCATTGCCATCAACACCACCCACGGCACCGGAACCGAAGTCGATCGTTTCGCCGTAGTCTCCATTCCCTCGCTGGGTTACAAACCCGCGATCGCCTACGACTGCATCTACCCGCTTTACGCCATTGATGATCCTGCGCTGATGGCGAAACTGCCCGCTGACCAGACGCTTTATGTCTCTGTGGATGCCGTCAACCATGTTACCGAAGCCGCCACCAGCAAAGTCGCTTCTCCTTACACCGTGCTGCTGGCGAAGGAAACCATTCGTCTGGTCGCGGAATATCTGCCCAAGGCAATGGAAAACCTGAACGATCTGGAAGCGCGTTACTATTTGCTCTACGCTTCTGCCATGGCAGGGATCTGCTTTGACAACGGCATGCTGCACTTCACGCACGCACTCGAGCATCCGCTCAGCGCCGTCAAGACCGATCTGGCGCATGGTCTGGGTCTGGCAATGCTGCTGCCCGCCGTTCTCGAAACCATTTACCCCGCCGCCGCCCCGGTTCTGGCAGAAATTTATGCCCCCATCGTGGCTGGTCTGAAGGGGCGCGGCACCGCGGCTGAAGCCAAACGTCTGGCGCTGGGTGTGGAAAACTGGCTCTTCTCCCTGGGTCTGACCTCCAAACTGAAGGACGAAGGCTATACCGAGGAAGACCTGGACCGCCTGACCAAACTGGCGCAGGAAACCCCTTCGCTGGGGCTGCTGCTCAGCCTGGCGCCCGTGGATGCTACGAGCGATGTGGTCCGCAGCATTTACGAACGCTCTCTGACTTCCATGCAGTTTGCAAATTTGCCGGTTGCTGCCTAGGCATTTTGAGGTAAAATCGTTACCCGTGGAGATTTTTTTACTTGCATCTCCACGGGTATCATAATAGAGGTGTGGTAATGTACGCTATTCTTGAAAAACGAAAAATGACCGAGAACACCGATTTAATGGTTATCGAAGCACCAGAAGTGGCGCGCAAAGCCATGCCCGGTCAATTCATTATTGTGCGCAAAGACGAGTTCAGTGAGCGCATCCCGTTGACCATTGCCGATTTCGACCGCGAACGCGGTACGGTGACGATCATCTTCCAGAAGGTGGGCAAATCCACCTACGAACTGGCGGAATTGAACACAGGCGATTATGTGCGCAATTTTGTCGGTCCGCTGGGGGTAGCCTCAGAAATTACGAACTACGGCAGCGTGGTGTTGGTGGCGGGCGGCGTGGGCATTGCCCCGGTCTACCCGATCGCCAGAGCGCTGCATGAGGCTGGCAACCAGGTGACCGTCATTCTGGGCGCGCGCAGCGCCAACCTGCTTTTCTGGGTGGAGAAAATGCGCGCCATCAGCGATCATCTGGTCATCTGCACGGATGACGGCACGCTGGGTCGGAAGGGGGTGGTCACCGAACCACTGCGCGAATACCTGCAAAAAGGCGGGGTGGCGCGGGTTTGGGCGATTGGTCCCGCTGTGATGATGAAATTCTGCTGCAAAACGACTGCCGAATTCCAGACACCCACCGTGGTGAGCCTGGATTCAATCATGGTGGACGGAACTGGTATGTGCGGCGCCTGCCGTGTGGAAGTGGGCGGAGAAACCCGCTTTGTGTGTGTGGATGGACCCGAATTCGACGGAAATAAGGTCAATTGGGACGTGGTGCTTTCGCGGAAAAAGATATTTGTCGCCGAAGAAAAGCAGGCGATGGAATCGTGGAACAACGAACAAGCCAGCCGCCATGTCTGCAATTTGAACCAGGAAGTCCTCAAACAGGAAATTGGTTCCACCCGTCGTGTGGAGTCTGCCGCCGCGGATTAACGGTAAGGAAAGTAGGAAGAAATGATTGGTGGAACGTTAACCCCGAAAGAACGCATGGCAATTCCCCGGCACGAAATGCCCCTGCAGGACGCGCCGGTTCGCCGCCGCAATTTTGGCGAAGTTGCCCTGGGGTATACCCTCGAAATGGCGCAGGAAGAAGCGCAGCGCTGCCTTCAATGCAAAAATACGCCCTGTGTAAACGGCTGCCCTGTGCAGGTGCCGATTAACGAATTTGTTCTCGCACTTCGCGATGGAAAACTGGATGAAGCCGCCAGCATCATCAAGACGCGCAATAATCTTCCCGCCGTCTGTGGACGTGTTTGCCCGCAGGAAAGCCAGTGCGAAAGCTGCTGCACCCTGGGGGTGCGGGGCAAACCCGTGGCGATCGGTCGCCTGGAACGCTTTGTGGCGGATTGGTCTTTGGAACAGGATGATCGTGCGCCTGAAAAAGCAGCGCCGACCGGAAAGCGTGTGGCAGTCATCGGATCTGGACCTGCCGGGTTGACCTGCGCCGGTGATCTGGCGCGCAAGGGTCATGAGGTGGTGATTTTTGAAGCGCTGCACGAAGCCGGCGGGGTGCTCATTTACGGCATCCCCG
>JBDKTF010000033.1:0-4139 GCA_039680295.1 Anaerolineaceae bacterium | reverse complement strand
GACAATTTGGGGAACTGAATGCCCTTCCCTTTCGTCGTATAATCAAGTACAAAGTCCGTGGGTTCCACTTGGGCTTTGTTTTGATGCCTGTTATCCGCTCTCAAGGTTCTGGAGGAGAAGAACGTATGAAGAAAATCATGCTGATCGGCAGTCTTCTGCTTGCAATGGCAGTTGTGCTGGCAGCCTGTAACCTGCCCTCCGCACAAAAAACCCCAACCACCGCGCCAGATCTGGTGAACACCGCTGCTGCCATGACGGTGCAGGCGCTCACCACCCAGATCGGTCAGGTCAGTACACCTACACCAGAGGAAAACGCCACCGCTCAACCCACGCAACCGACCATTCCAACCGCTACAAACACACCTTCAGGACCCACACCGACAATTGTCCCGTGCGACCGTGGATCCTTCGTCAAAGATGTGACCATACCGGATGGCACCGTCTTGTCGCCTGGCGCATCTTTCACCAAAACCTGGGAATTGAAAAATACGGGCACCTGCACCTGGAATTCCAATTATGCGATCGTCTTTGCCAATAAAGGGAATACCCTCGGCGGGCCTGCCTCCAAGCAGTTGACCTCCGGCACGGTCGCCCCCGGTGAGTCCGTACAGGTATCTGTGGACATGAAAGCGCCCACCACCCCCGGCTCATATCGCAGCGAATGGCAGTTGCGGAACGCCTCCGGGGTTGTCTTCGGCATTGGTCCCGGTGCCAATCAGACCTTCTACGTGGATATCAAGGTCAATGTGTCCGAATACTCCTTCATTGACCATTATTGCGATGCCAAATGGACCAGCGGTGCGGGTTCGCTGGACTGCCCCGGTACAGAGGGTGACGCCAAGGGATTTGTCATTAAAGTGACTGACCCCAAACTGGAAAACGGCACCACAGAAAATGAAGCCGCCCTCTGGACCAATCCGCAGGCGGTCGAGAATGGAGAAATTTCCGGCAAATTCCCCGCTGTGAAGATCGCCCAGGGCAGCCATTTCAAAACCGTAATTGGATGTCTCAATGGAGCTTCCAACTGCAATGTCATCTTCTCGCTCAAATATAAGCAGGATGGAGGAGATGTGAAGACCCTCAAGGAATGGACCCAGACCTATGATGGTACGGTCACCAAGATTGATCTCGACCTCAGCGATCTGGCAGGCTCCAGCGTGGAATTTATCCTCACCGTACGAGCCAATGGCGAGATGAATCAGGATAAAGCCTTCTGGCTTTTGCCGCGCATCGGTTCATAATTCTCACTCCCAGGATTCTCATCGAATGTCATTGACAGGGTATGGGTCGGGAATCCTGGGAGAAATACGGATATCCGGTGAGAAAAGTCACAAAAATGTTAAATTCCGACCCGCTACCCTTGACATTTTCTTCGGCTGGTAACAAAATTAACATTCGGCTGGTTAGCCAACCCTAGTATTCTGTTGGAATTGATTCTGGAGGAGATTGTATGTTTCGTTCTGTAAAAATCGTCTGGGTAGTTCTCACGATCGCCACATTGACACTGACAGCATGTGGTGGCGCAAGCAAGGCTGAACCTACCCCAGACGCGAATGCGATTATGACAGCCGCGGCTTCAACAGTGCAGGCAGAATTAACCCGCTCCGCAGCACTGACCCCTTCTGCCACCCCCACGCCTGAAGCCACAGCAACCCCATCGGCGACAGCTACACTCGCCACGCCTCTGGCAACGAACACTCCCATGTTCACCGCCACAACCACCCGCACGCCGGATAACGCCCTCTACATCTCGCAATCCGTCGCCGACGACACCGCTTTTGATCCCAATGAAACATTCAAAATGTCCTGGCGTCTGAAGAACACCGGCACCACCACCTGGACCACCAGCTTCCGTCTGCGCTTCTTCAGCGGCGATCCGCTGGGTGCATCTTCCTCGGTGAGCATGCCCGCCGAAGTCAAACCCGGTGGAGAAATTGACATCCCGGTTTCCATGAAAGCGCCTGCCACCGCGGGTACCTATATCAGCAACTGGGTGCTCACCAACGCTCAGGGCGTGAACTTCTATAATGTCTTCCTGAAGGTCAAAGTGGGTTCTGCTTCATCAGCCACCAATACCCCTGCGCCCACTGCGGCAGCGACTTCGACCGGTTCATAATTGCTGTGAACGGTTCTGACGCCGTGAAAAGTGCCGAAATGATCAAAGCCGAGGCAGTTCGCCTCGGCTTTGTGTTTGCTGGCATTACCTCTCCCCATCTGCCTCCCGACCCGCTGAACATCTACCAGCGTTGGTTGGCAGAGGATTGCCACGCCGGGATGGATTACCTGTCTACGGATCGCGCCAGAAGTTGCCGCGCTGATCCGTCTCAACTCATGGACGATGTTCAATCCATTATCGTCGTCGCAGTTCAGGCGCCCCCCTTCGTATCTCATCATCACAATTCCGTGCCGTTTTCCGGGCAAATCGCCGCGTATGCTTCCGGCGCTGATTATCACGAGTGGATTCCACCCCGTCTGGATCAGCTTGCGCTCGCCGTGGAACGATGGATTGGACGTCCGATTCACCAGCGCCGCTATACCGATACAGGTCCCCTTCTCGAACGCTCACTGGCGCGGCAAGCCGGTCTGGGTTGGATTGGTAAAAACGCATGTCTGATCCATCCGCAATTTGGGTCGAACCTTTTGCTGGGAGAACTGCTGGTCGATGAGTCGTTGGAGCCTGATCCTCCCTTCCTTCCTGACCGCTGCGGAACCTGCCAGCGGTGCCGGGACGCCTGCCCCACTGCCTGCATTCGTCCGGACCGTACCATTGACGCCCGCCGTTGTTTATCTTATCTGACGATTGAAAATAAAGGCGCCATCCCTCGTGAATTGCGTCCCGCCGTCGGCAGCCGTATTTTTGGATGCGATGTGTGCCAGCAGGTCTGCCCATGGAACCGTCATTCGCCAGCGGCTTCCCCGGATCGTGGCTTTTCCACCATGTCGATCCACCCGACCCCTGATCTGCTGACAGAACTTCTGCTCACCCCCCAGGAATTTAACCGCCGCTACCGCGGTACGCCTCTCACCCGTGCCAAACGGCGCGGGTACCTGCGCAATGTCGCCGTGGCATTGGGGAACACCCGCGATTCCGCTGCCCTGCCCGTCTTGCAATCCGTCTTGTTCGCAGAACCGGAGCCGCTGGTGCGCGCCCATACCGCCTGGGCGATCGGGCAAATCTCCTCTCCCCACGCCGTCGATCTGTTGCGCCGCGCAGCCTCCGCCGAAACCGATCCCGCCGTCCAATCTGAGATCACCCTCGCCCTCGAGGGACACTCTTGCCCATCCTCATGACAATTCAGGGGTTCAAGCAGCCTCAATAGATCCATGCTGGCTGCGACGCATTCACCCCCAGCACATGCGCTTCGCCTGTTTCCACATCCACAAAACCGACCTCGGGTTTCACATCTGAGCTGCCCAACTGCGCCCGCTGAAACAATACCCGCTTTCCGTAGACATCCCACCCCATCACTGTGTATGTGATCGTCTCATCCGACGTCAATTTCACTTTATGGCTGCCGTCCGCGTCCATCACCCATACCTGCTTTGCCACGGGTCCGCCCGGAATTCTCCGGCTTACGGCGATCTTTGTTCCATCCGGTGAGAAAAATGGTGTGCTGTCATCTGCCTGCTCAAACTCGCCGGGTAAAAATGTCTCCACCTTGCGCTTTTCCAGATCCATTACCATCAGACGGGTTCCAAAATTCCCTTCCACCACCTCTTCGCTTGCGAAGATCAGCCGTTTTCCATCCGGCGACCAATGCCCCATTCGCTCCAGCGTTGTTTCCAACAGGGCATCATCGCCGCCGTCCAGATCGATGATCCGGATCCCGCCGATCGACGCATCCAGCACGGCAATGTATCTGCCGTCCGGCGACCATGAGGGTTCAGCCCCCTCTTTTGGAATATCCGCCGGAAAATACGATTGGGCATCCCGTGTATTCAGATCCAGAATCCACAACCGCGGCGCCTCAAACACACCATTTTCCCCCGCTGCCTCGCGGCTGAACGCTGCCCGTTTTTCATCCGGTGACCATGCCGGTGAACTGCACCGGTCTTTTCCGCAGTCCACCAGTTTTTCAGCGCTGCTGCCGTCCCTGCGAATTCGCCACAAATCGCTGCCGTTCTGTTCGTTTTGCTGC
>JBDKTF010000427.1:0-2156 GCA_039680295.1 Anaerolineaceae bacterium | reverse complement strand
ATGCGCCTCGCACTCGGGAACCGATGAGCATGTCCGGGTGGTAAGCGGCATTCAACGGAAAATCGGTGTCAAAGAATCAGACCTGATGTGCGGCACACATCCATTGAGCCATCAGCCGACGATCGATGCCATGCGCGCGCGCGGAGAAGAATTGACACCCAACCGGCACAATTGTTCAGGGAAACATACCGGTATGCTCGCCCATGCCCGCATGCGTAATCTGCCCATCGAAGACTACCTCAATCCAGAACATCCTGTGCAGGTTCGCATCATTCAGACTTTTGCCGAAATGTGCAACATGCAGTCGGAAGATGTATTGATCGGCATCGATGGCTGCTCAGCGCCCACCTTCGCGGTGCCGCTGCGCAGCGCTGCGTGGGCATACGCCCGTCTGTGCGATCCCGCCGGGTTGGAAACCGTGCGCGCTGATGCTCTGCGCCGTATTGCCGCCGCCATGATGGCGAATGGGGATATGGTGGCAGGACCCGACCGCTGGGATACACGCATTATGGATCTCGCCAACGGCATGATCGTTTCGAAAGGCGGGGCGGAAGGGTATCAGGGAATCGGTCTGATGCCGGGCGCACTTGGACCAGGCTCACCGGCATTGGGAATCACCCTCAAGATCTCGGATGGTGACAGCGGCGGTCGCGCGGTGGGCACCACCACCCTGGAAGTGCTGCACCAGCTCGGCGCCCTTTCTGGCGAAGTCTATGAGCAGTTAAAACCTCACTACGGTATCCGCCCGGTATACAACTGGCGAAAGATCGAAGGGGGCGAAATTCGACCGGCGCTCACGTTGGAACGCCACGCCTGAACGAGGACAATGCCTGCTTCACAGACGCCCATGACCTCTGAAGATACACCCGCCCGGAAGGAACTCGCCGGGCGGGCGATGGCGGTCTTCCAGCGGCTGGTGGAATTTTACGGCGAACCAACCTGGCGCAATCCACTCCCTCCCGTAGACGAGCTGGTCTCGACCATTCTCTCGCAGAATACCAATGACCGCAACCGCGATCAGGCATTTCAGAATTTGCGCATGGCGCTGCCAACCTGGGAAGCCGTGCGCGACGCGCCCGAAGAGACCGTGATCAACGCCATCCGTCCTGCCGGGTTGGCAAATCAGAAGGGTCCCCGCATTCAGCAGGTACTGCGCGATATCACCGCTGAGCGCGGCGCGCTGGAACTGGATTTCTTGAAGGAATTGACCGTTGAAGAAGCGCGGATGTGGCTGAAACGCTTCAACGGCGTGGGACCCAAAACCGCGGCGATTGTGCTGCAATTTTCACTGGGCATGCCCGCCCTGCCGGTGGATACGCACGTTTACCGTGTCACCGGGCGCATTGGATTGCACCCCGCGAAACTGTCGGTGGAACAGACGCACCCCTTCCTTGAATCGCTTCTGCCGCCCGAAACCTATTATGCGGCACACCTCAATTGGATTCGCCTGGGACGTGAAATCTGCCATGCCCGCAGTCCGCAGTGCCCCATCTGCCCACTGCGCGACATGTGCGATTATGCGCATTCGTCTTCGTTCGGCGCTTTATCCGATGACTGATCCCAATCCTCGGTAAACCCGGTGGGATCGTAATCTCCCCATTTGCCATTAAACGAGCTGGCAAAGATCAGCGCATTGGTGAGGTCAGACTGTTCCACCGCCTTGCGCATGGTTTCCTTGCGGCGCTCCACCACGTTGGACGGCGGCGCCCCTTTTGCCGGCGTCACGGTTAACACCTGCACAGCCAGAATATCCCCCTGGCTGTATGCCACCCGCTCACCGGGTCGGCGTCCCATCAGCGCGCGCGCCATGGGCGTGTTCTCACCCAGAAAACCGCGGGCAAAATCTGCTGATGCATCCGGGACGATATCGAATGCCAGTGGTTCCGCTCCCTCTGCGGTGATCAATTCAACCTCAACATGCATGCCGGTGGAAATCGTGTCCATGCATCCATTATACCCAAAGGGAGGTCGGGGATGTAGCGCGCGTCCAAATTTTTGGAGCTGACTGCGGATAGAGAGATCCTTGGGTTGTATCCTTCCATCGTGGTGACAGAAGATGATCCAGTCTTTCATCGAAAAGGGGCAGCCATAGGCTGCCCCAACGAATCAACATGATCCAGCCTGATTATTCGGCGGCTTGCCCCGATTTGTCTTCG
>JBDKTF010000272.1:0-20043 GCA_039680295.1 Anaerolineaceae bacterium | reverse complement strand
GGCGATCTGTTCGCTAGCCTGCTGCCATGCGTACGCGGCATTCTCAGATTTTTCCAGTATCCGCTGGGTAGCGATGGCTTGTAATTCGGGGTCCTGAAGGATGAGCTGGTGAGCTTCAAAAATGGCTGCCTGTGATTTTCCAAGCGTCCGCTGGGTTTGCTGGCTGCGTTGGGAAATCTGCTGTGCCACTGTTTGGATGGCTTGCTGCAGGCGAGCTCTTTCAGCCTGCGGATTCTCAGTTAAAGCCTGCGACACCACCGGTATCACCGGTCGATAATGGTACAGCGGACCCACAGCAACACCCTCGGCAATTGGCAATCCGCGGATTCCCTCCCCCTCCACTGGAATCCTTTCTTCCAGCGCCACTTCTTCAGGCGCGCTTTCTTCTCCCAATTCGCCAAAGCCTTCGTCCACCATTTTACCCAGCGCATCCAGAGCTTCCTGCGCCTGCAACCCACTCGCGCTGATTTCAATTTCATGCCCACCAACAGCCCCCAGCGTGGCAACGGCGTTCAAACTGCGCGCAGAAACAGGTCCCTTCTGATTGGTCAGATCGCGCACCTGAACAACGGCGTCAAAGGAACCTGCGGTCTGCACAAACCGAGATGCAGGTCGCGCATGCAGCCCATAACGATTTTTCAAAACCAGTGTTCTTTTTAATCCCCCCACAGCTTCGGATGCCGCCGGACTGACCTCAGCCGCCGGTTCTTCCACACCCACCTGCTGACGTTTGGGCAGCAGCGCTCCCTCTGCCTCGCGGCAGATCGTATCCGCGTCACTGCCCAAACCAGCCTGAACAATCGCCGCCATGCTCCCCTCAACCAATGGCGCAGCGCAGAGTCGTACCCCGCTTGATATCTCTGGGGGTAGCAGATCGATTGCCATTTGGGCGCTCAGCACAGCACTTCCCAGGTCCATCAGCACAACCACCCCATCAGGAGAAGATACATTCTGGATGGCTTCCATGATTTCAATCGCGTCTGTGCCGAAATCGGTATGATCGGGTCCGGCGCCAGCTGCGATCGCAACTGGCACGTCAGGGCTGGCGACCTGCTTGATTAGCGCCAATAACCCTTTTGCCAAATCACGACTATGCGAAACCAGTACAAAGCCAACCATTTTATCCTACCTTTGAATGGATCTCCTTATACGGTACGCGAGGCAACAGTGATTGCCAGCCAGATACCGTAGCCAATCGCACCGGCTCCAAGAAGGACGAATAAAGCATTGATGAATTTAATGAAACCGCGTGACGGTTTCAAATCCAGAAGGATGCTTCGCAATCCGAGCAATGCGTGCGGAACCACGAAGATCAGGAATGCGAGTTCCATCACCACGATCCAGGGATTTTGGTAATACCGCACCACATCCGCATAGGTCAGCAAGCCGCCTTCGGCGACCAGGTGATTGACAATGAGATGAACGACCAGGATTATGATGATCAGCAGACCGGACACGATTTTCAACAGCCACAGTCCAGTCCCTTCACCAGATTTTGGTTTATAGGATGAATCCATAGATCACTCGCTTTTCCAGCCGTCAGGCGGCGAACATCCGGATTGCGAAATAGAGACTGCACACAATCGCAATCAAGAGAAGACTGATCATGAAGGTCCGCTGGCTGCGGGTACCCACGCCAAAACTGATCAACGCGATACGAATACCATTTAGACCGTGAATGAAGACAGCGGCGACCACCAGAACTTCTCCGATGAGAAAGAGTGGATTGTGCACGATCGCCAAAAAGCCGTCATACGCTTCCGGTCCCTGCGCAAGCTGTCCCAGCATGATCAGGTGCAGCACCAGATACAGCACCAATCCCAAACCGGTGATGCGATTCAGGATGAAAACAATGGTGTTAATCGTTCGCCCGCTGGGATTAAACCACCGTAGCGCACGCGTCAATACGGGAGCTTTGGTTGACTCGCTCATTTGCTCGCCTCCGTAGTGGTTTTGGGGCTTGACTCGCCCCTGAAAAAACGGCGAATTCGGTCAGCAATCACCTGCTTGCGCAGATCCATAATTCGCCAGCCAGGATCCACAAAGGACGGGCAGACCGCGGTGCATTCGTAAGCGCTGTGGCAGCGCCACAAACCGTCTTCGCAATCCACCAACCGCATCAATTCATCGTTGCCGCGTACCCCATGCTGTTGGGCGCCAGCCAGAATTGCGGGTCCGAGGTATTCTTCAGAACTACCCGAGATTGGGCAGGCGCTAATGCACAATCCGCATTCGATGCAATCCGCCAGACGCATATATTCAAAAGTCGTCTGGGGGGTCTCATGTGCTGCCGGGCGTTCCTCGGGTTCGATGGCTTCACGAACATCTGCATTGACCGAATGGTGTCCAGCCACTTCCATGCGGGTATAGAGCTTTCCCATGTCCACCGCCAGGTCGCTCACCACGGGGAAATTCCGCAGCGGTTCCACCCGCACCTTGCCGCCGTCAGTGGTAACATCGCGGAAGGGGGTGATACAGGTTAATTATTCCACGCCGTAGACGCGCATTCCACACGCGCCGCAGGTGGAGTGGTGACAGGCATGCCGGAAAACCAGCGAGCGGTCGTGAAAAGCCCAGATGCGTTCCACGCCATCCAGCACATATTCATCGGGATCCACATCGAGCTGGAATGTATCGTAGTGCGGCTGCTCATTGCCTTTCTGGCGTAAGACTTCAAAGGTGATATTCCATTTCGTCGAGCTCATATTACATCCTTTGGGCATACAGGTAGTAATCGCGGTAGGAAATCAGGCGGTACTCCTTGGTCACGCATTCAGCGCTCACGCCCATTTTCTTGCAGACGACATCCGCTGTCTTTTCAGCCATCTGGCGCAAAGTGGTTGCCTTCCCACCGGTAATGGTCACAAAACCTTCAATATTGTCGCTTTCTTTATGGTCAAAGCATTTGAAGGTTCGCGCCACACTGCGTCCCAAACTGCCTGCCCCAACCAGGGGACGGGTAGCCATGTAAACGCCACGCGGTTTTGTGTGCATCAGATCGGGCAGCAATTCAGAACCGCGTTCCAACATCAAGGCAGCCTGCTCATCCACCACCGGAATATAATCCAGCTCGGTGACTTCAAACGATGTCGTTCCAACCACCATCATGCGCCGCTGCGGCAGAATGATATCGCCGTCACCGGGTTTATTCAGACGGTTGATCACCCGCTGACACAGGCGCTGGTTATACGCAACCATCACGCCTGGCGTCGGTTTGATCGGCACAAAAGCATTGACTTTTTGCGCCAATTCACCCACCCATGCGCCGGTCGCGTTGACAATGATATCCGCCCGCAGCTCGCCGCGGGTGTTGTCAGTGCGGTCCCAGTAACTTACGCCAACGACATTGCCCTGTCCATCGGTCAGCAGCTTTTCCACCTCGGTGTAGGTGCGGAACCTGGCGCCGTTCTTTGCCGCGGTTGCGGCAAATGCGAATGCCAGGCGCAGCGGATCAAACGTCCCATCCGGAACCGTAAAAGCAATTACTGTCTTCTTGGTCAGGGCGGGTTCCATCCGGCGCGCCTGTTCTGCCGTCAATTGTTCGATCTCAATATGACATGCCTGACAACCTTCAATGAAACTCTGTGCATACGCAACATCGCTATCATCAATACCCACAAAGAGACCGCCGTTGGGTTCGATCGCTTCGGGTACCAGTTTGCGCAGCAGCAGATTTTCATCGATGCACTCAATCGCCGACTCCTGGTCTTTAACTGCATAACGTCCACCGCTATGCAGTAAACCATGAGTGCGACCCGAGGTTCCACTGGCAATTTCACCCCGTTCCACAACCGTGACATCAAAGCCCCGCAATGCCAGGTCATGGGCTGTGGCGACGCCAGTGAACCCTCCCCCAATGATAATTACACTCGGTTTGCTCATCGGTTCACTCACTGAAAATTGGGATAGGAAGAAAGATAAAACAGCCTTCGCTGTTTGAATCTTTCCGAACAGCAGGAAAACCATCCTCCCGCCGCTTCATTTTGACTGGTGATTTAAACAAGACGAATCAAACTTCAATAACATAATAGAAAATGGCTTGATTGTCGAACGCCAATCATACCACCATCGCGGATGCGTTCATCCAATCAGCGCATCCACCGGTAAAAAAGCTGCATCAAACCGAAAACAGCCCATAACATGGCGCCAAAAATTACACCCCAAAGAATTCCCTTACCCCATCCAACCGTTGGAATCGATTGCCAGGCGGTCAGCACAGCCATAATGATGCTCGCCACGGTGATCACGCGCAGTCCGGTTTTCATCGAAATCCAGGGGGCGGCTGCCGGGCGTGGTTCCGCCGATTCTTTGCGGGGTTTGGATGATTGGGGGGTGGCTTTTGTTTTCTTCGTCATTCCAATACTCCCATGGTGTTGGAAGAATGAATAAAAATGGAGGGGCGGGAGCTTTCCCGCCTACCCGCCCCTCCAGCTTCAGTTCGAAATTGGATTATTCAACCCAATCGAACGTGCGTGTGACTGCCTTGAGCCAACCGTGATGCAGTTCTTCACGCTTTTCGGCAGGCATCTTGGGTTCCCATTCGCGATCCTTGCCCCAATTGGCGCGCAGATCGTCGACCTTCGCCCAGAAGCCGACTGCCAGACCGGCTGCGTAGGCAGCGCCCAGCGCAGTCGTTTCGGCAACTGTCGGGCGAATGACGGGCACGCCCAGAATGTCGGACTGGAATTGCATGAGCAGCTCATTGAAGACCATGCCGCCGTCGACCTTGAGTGCGGTCAGCGCGACGCCAGAGTCCTTGTTCATCGCGTCCAACACTTCGCGGGTCTGGAATGCGGTGGCTTCCAGAGCGGCGCGGGCGATGTGACCCTTGTTGACGTAGCGGGTCATGCCAACGATCACGCCGCGGGCATCGCTCTTCCAGTACGGAGCAAAGAGACCCGAGAATGCGGGCACGAAGTAGATACCGCCGTTGTCATCCACGCTCTTCGCCAGCGCTTCGACGTCCGAAGACTTGGCGATCATATTCAGGTTATCGCGCAGCCACTGGATGAGAGCGCCCGTGATGGCGATGGAGCCTTCCAATGCGTACACAGCCGGCTGATCACCAATCTTGTAGCCCAATGTGGTCAGCAAACCGTTCTTGGATTGAACGGGCTTCGTGCCGGTATTCAACAGCATGAAGCAGCCGGTGCCGTAGGTGTTCTTGGCTTCACCGGGATCAAAGCAGGTCTGTCCAAACAGAGCCGCCTGCTGATCACCCAGGTCACCTGCTACCGGAATGCCATCAAGTTCACCAGCAGCCATGCCGTAAATAGCGCTGGAAGGCATGATCTTGGGCAGCATTATTTTCGGAACGCCCATGATTTTGAGCATCTCAGGATCCCAATCAAGGGTTTCGAGATTCATCAGCATGGTGCGTGATGCGTTGGTGACATCCGTCACATGCACGCCGCCCTTCGGACCGCCAGTCAGGTTCCAGATCACCCAGCAGTCGGTATTACCAAAGAGAAGTTCGCCTTTCTCAGCTTTTTCGCGAGCCCCAGGAATATTTTCGAGCACCCACTTAATCTTGGGTCCTGAGAAATAGGTTGCCAGAGGAAGACCAACCTTTGTGCGGAACCGATCCTGTCCACCTTCCTTCGCCAATTCGTTGCAAATGGCGTCTGTGCGGGTATCCTGCCAAACGATGGCATTGTAAATGGGTTTTCCAGTAGCTTTTTCCCATATAACTGTGGTTTCGCGCTGATTGGTAACACCCACTGCCGCGATTTCCGCAGGATCAATATTGCCTTTTACCAACGCACCATGAATGACTTCCTGCGTGCGCTGCCAGATTTCCATGGGGTCGTGTTCAACCCAACCTGGCTTCGGATAGATCTGTTCATGTTCTTTCTGATCGAGCGCTATCACTTTCCCGGCATGGTCAAAGATCATGAAACGGGTGCTGGTAGTTCCCTGATCAACAGCGCCTACGTATTTTGCCATTTTCTCATCTCCTGGTTTTTCGTGAAATCAGATTCGAGACAGACAGGTCAACAAACTAGCAATCTTGCCAGGTATCAGCGGCGGTTTTTAGGAGCAAGTATGACGACGTTGCACCCGGATCTTGGTGCCCAGCACTGCGCTCCCCCAAATAGCTGGCGCGACCCTTCCGGGCTACCAGGGGGGTTGTACCTTCCATTCCCTGGCGAGCTGCATCCGCCGAAAGACCCAGTGCTTTCCCGAACGTTATACTGTCACCCACTGCTTTTCGGAAGGCTTCTAATGCGGGGGTCAGTGCATCCACCATGGTCTTGTCACCCAATTCAGCTTTACCGCGCATCACAACACCGTTGAGTGCAGCTTCCAACACAGCCAACCAATCTTCAGGCGACAATTCGATTTTTCCAGCTGTCTTCATCCCCGCTTGCAGGAAAAACGTCCCATATAGAGGTCCGCTGGCGCCACCCACAGTCGAGAGCAGCGTCATTCCAACCGTCTTGAAGATTGTGCCAATGTCTTTGTCGCTGATCTCGGGCAATTTTTGCAATACGGCTTGAAAACCGCGGTGCATATTTGCGCCGTGATCAGCATCACCGATCGCAGCATCGAGCTGGGTCAGATAGTCCCGATTTTCCTCAAGCACACCTGCATAGGTTTTAATCCATTCAACAACGCTGTCGCGATTTACTGGCATATTGCTCTCCATTAAGGGAGGGGGATCGGGGAACTATCGGGAGTATCCCAGATCCCCCTCTCAAACATCTGCTTACATGCCCCAGCGCAAGCCAGGGGTTTTCACCGGTGCATCCCACAGCTTGAGCATCTGGTCGTCCATCTTCATCATCGTGATGGACATTCCCGCCATCTCAAGGCTGGTGATGTACGGACCCACCAATGAGCGTACCACTTTCAACCCCTTCTGGGTAGCGATTTGATGGGCTTTTCGGTAGGCGATATACAGCTCAACGAGCGGTGTACCACCCATGCCATTGACGAACAACAGCACTTCATCGCCTGCTTTGTAAGGAATATCGCTGATCACTGGTTCGATCAACATTTCCACGATCTCGTCCGCCGTCTTGAGCGGCATGCGTACGCGACCCGGTTCCCCATGAATGCCGATGCCGATTTCCATCTCATTCTCGGGAAGATCGAAGGTGGGTTTACCGACATGGGGCACCGTGCACGAAGTAAGCGCCATGCCCATGCTGCGTCCCAGGCTGTTTGCCTTGCGGCAAACATCAGCAACTTCCTTGAGGCTCTGCCCCATCATGGCGGCAGCACCGCACAGTTTTTCGGTGATGACAGTAGCACCCACTCCACGACGTCCAGCGGTATAGAGGCTATCTTTCACAGCCACGTCATCATCGATGACCACGCTTTCAACCTCAATCCCGTCGCCTCGCGCCAGGTCTGCCGCCATCTCAAAATTCATGATATCGCCGGTGTAGTTCTTGACAATATGCAGCACACCTGCGCCACCATCAATGGCTTTTGTGGCGTCCAGCATCTGATCAGGTGTTGGAGAAGTGAAGACCGCGCCAGGGCAGGCGGCGTCCAACATGCCTACGCCGACAAAGCCACCGTGCATCGGTTCATGTCCCGAACCACCACCAGAAAGCACGCCCACCTTGCCTTTTACGGGCGCATCTGCGCGCACCACGTAGTTGGGATTGAAGTGCACACGCACCATATCCGCATGCGCCAGTGCAATTCCTTCCAACTCTTCCAGGACAACATCTTCTGGTTTATTGATTAGTTTTTTCATCACGCTTCCTTTTTCTGATGGGAGCTTCTGATCCTATCCTCCTGATCAACAGCCCACGGGAGACAAGATTACTTGAGTGCGTCGGAGACGAGTTTGTCGTACAGCCAGGCGCCGATCGGACCAGCAATGCAGGGGATCAAAACGGGCGGCAGCAGCCAGTAGATGCCATCGAACAAACCCTTGGTGCCAGCGAGCAAACCGAAGATGCGGGGACCAAGATCACGAGCAGGGTTGATCGAGTATCCAGAAGGACCACCGAGGGAAAGACCAACTGCCAGAACCGCACCACCAACCAGGAATGGACCCATGTTGTGCATCAGACCCATGTTCTTGGAATCGCCGCTGGCAAGAATACCCCACAGCAGGACCATGGTGCCGAAGAACTCTGCCACGCAGGCAGTAACCAGGCTGTAGTTGCCCGTTGCAGTGCCAGAGACGCCGCCCCAGAAGGTTGTGTCAAATATCGATCCAGGACCGGTCGACCAGACATTGGGCACGCCCGCTGCCACAAGACCATCCCGGTAAATGAAGTACACAGCCGCTGCGCCTAAGAATGCGCCGACAAGTTGCGCAAGAATGAATGGGAAGACTTTCTTCCAGGGGAAGCCACGGCGCACAGCCAGCGCAAGTGTTACAGCCGGATTGAGGTGCGCGCCCGAAACGCCGCCAGAGACGTAAACAGCGATGATCACTGCAAAGCACCATCCGATCGTGATGGTGTTCCAGTTGTAAGCTGTACCAGCCAGGCGGGGTGCAAGACCCACATTCGCCACAACGCCATCGCCCAGAAGGATCAGAATGAAAGTCCCGAAGACTTCGCCGATCAGCTCTTTAGTCAGAGATTTTTCCTTCATTTCTCAGTGTCTCCTATTAGCAGATGAAAATAGAGTACAAAACAACGGTGATACAACAATGGATGGATGAAAACAATACGGTTTATGCTTGTTCGATTACCACCTCCTTTCATGACAGACATACTGCGACCAAAGAAGGAGCAATAAATGAATTATGCAATGCTTGATTTACGATCGCTCGCAATCAAGACATTCAAAATTCACGGAACATCACATCACCAGGCTCTATTCACCACTAATGATCTGCTTGCCCAAATTCACTTGTAAACCGCTGTGGAATGCTTCAGGGAAAATCCCCAATTGAATCAATTCTATCAAGAGTTCCTATTTTGTCAAAAATTCAATAGATTTTGTTTCTACATGAAACAATATTTCAAGCTATTAATTTCATTATGAAACACTGTGTTCACAGTTACTTCAAACGAAATTCCTGGGCAGAAATATCGTATGCCTTCAATTTCCGCCACAATGTCGTCCGGCTGACCCCCAACATTTTACTCATCTTTCCCAAATGCCCCCGACAACTTCGAGCCGCCTGTAACAGCGCCTCCCTCTCCATTTCATCCAATGAATTCACCAGAATATTGGGCGCGATCTCAAAGCCCAACGGATTGGGTTGGCGCACGAATACGGGCAAATCTTCAGCATCAATTTCATCTTTCCCCTGCATCTGACTGGCAGTCCGAGACAGCAGGGTTTCCAGCTCGCTGATATTCCCTGGCCATTGATAACGACGCAGCAAATACATCGCATCATCACTGACCTGGATGGGGTGGTTGAATTGTAATGCCAGCCTGTTCAACACATTTTCTATAAGTATGGAAATGTCGGCAGCGCGTTCACGCAACGGTGGAATGCGAATTTCGAACGGGCTGAGCCGGTAATACAGGTCGCCGCGGAAGCTGCCCGCCTCGATTAATCTTTCCAGATCCGCTGATGTTGAAGCAATGATGCGTACATCCACCGGAGCAGGGCGGCTTTTCCCCAACCGCTGCACAATGCCCAACTCCAATAGATTCAGGAGAGCCGTCTGCGCCTCCAGCGTCAACGCTTCGATATCCTGCAAATAAAGTGTACCGTTATGCGCCAGCTCGAACTTTCCCGCCTGTCCCCAGGGTTCCTTACTCGAGACACCCTTTTCCAGCCCAACCAGTTCGACCATCATCAAATCTTTCGGAATGGATGCGCTGGCGCAGATAACAAACGGTTCTTCGCGCCTGGGGCTGGTATTGTGAATGGCGCTGGCAAGCAGTGTTTTTCCGGTGCCGTGTTCTCCGCGAATCAGAACGCTGGCACGCGCTGAAGCAGCCATCCGCGCCAATTGCCGCACCCGGCGGGTACCTGCCGATTCTCCCACCAGGCTGTCGAGGGTTTGGCTGACCTTATTGAGCTGGCTTTGTTCCAGGAGATGAAGGTCTTCGGTTTCTGATCGAAAGGTAAAAACAGTGCCGAAAATTCCATGTCCGGTTTCAACAAATTTTAGATTCACAATGAAATGTAGTTGACGATCCCCCAGATGGATCCGCCCGGAAACATTTTCGAGCACCTGATGCCGTTTAATCGCATCATCAATGAACGGCGGCAAGGAGATAAACCGTCTGAAACTGCGTCCCAGCAAAGCCTGGGCGGGTAGATTCATCATTTTTTCGGCAGCCACATTAACGTGCAGCAGGGTTTCTTCTTCATCCCAAACCAGCACGCCCTCCGTGACAGAACTCAGTACCGCGTTTAATTTTGCGAGCTGATTGTTATAGTCTGCCAGGAGCATGTCAGATTGCCGCTGGACGGCGATGGCAGAAGCTGCTGATGTAACCAATCCCAAAGCATGCTCTGTGAAATATTCACACGTTGTGACCAACGCGATCGAACCCAATAGACGCCCGGTATAGAAGAAGATTGGCGCAGCGGCATCCGCAAAAGTGTGCAATTGTCGTAAGAAATGCTCCGCGCCCCGTACCTGCACCGGAGTGCGCTCGCTCACAGAAAGCGCAATTGAATTGGTTCCAAATTGTTGTTCTGAAATCATTGCGCCGGGGACAATCCCTGCCTGCTCTGCCAGCGCGATCATTGCCGGGTCGCCCACAATTTCCAGCACGCAGCAGGCGCTGTTTGTCAAGAGGAGCAGCGAATGGGAACTTTCAATATACTGGTAGACATCTTCCATTACCGGCAGCGCCAATGAAACCAGCTCAGGATTGGCAACCCGGGCGGCGTGGAGATGCTCTTCACTTAATCGATTGGGAATAATCCGGTCAGTGGGATTGATGAAAGGCAGACATCGCTGCCACGACGCGGCAATATACGGCGAAACCCTCGGACTCAACATGCGTTGGGTGACAAACGCCTGCCAGTTTTCCAGCAGTTGATCCATGGAAAATGATGTGGAATTGATCACCGCATGGTCTGAAAGTAATTCCATCCAACCATCCCCTGAGATCGCTGTCCGTTCGGTTTGGCGATTCTTCATCTTTACCAAATCAGAATGATCTACCTTGAAAAGCATTATAGCATGGATATATTTTACCTATGGATACCTGACCGCATCTTCCCGTTCTGAACATCCTCGAATCATCCGGGTACTGAATTGGCTGGCAGGCAGTGATGCAGCCGTAAACATCTGGTATAACAAATACCTGCCCGGTATTTCAGGCAGGTATTTTCCCATAACAACTGCGAATTCAACTCTCCTGTTTCATCGCCCGAATCGTACGGATCAAACCATTGGTGGAAGAATCATGGCTGTTTACCGGTTCATTGACCAGGAGTTCCGGAAGAATCTTTTTTGCCAGTTGTTTGCCCAACTCCACCCCCATCTGATCAAAGGAATTGACATTCCAGATGATCCCCTGGGTGAAGATCTTATGCTCGTAACAGGCAATCAACGAACCGAGAATTTCCGGTGTCAACTTTGGATATAAGAAGGAATTGGTGGGTCGGTTGCCAGGGAAGGTCTTGGCAATGGTAAGCATCTCGAGCATGTTTCCTGTCACCCCGGCTGCCACCAACTCGGCGCGCGCTTCTTCAGGGGTCTTCCCCTTCATCAAGGCTTCTGTCTGTGCCAGATAATTGGAGAGCAGAATGGGGTGATGCTCACCCAGCGGGTTCTGACTCTGTGCCGCAGCCATAAAGTCGCAGGGGATCATCTGCGTACCCTGATGGATTAACTGGTAAAAAGCATGCTGCCCATTGGTACCGGGCTGTCCCCAGATCACCGGACCAGTCGCATAATCCACCCATGCGCCTTCGCGGGTGACGCCCTTGCCGTTGCTTTCCATATCGCCCTGTTGAAAATATGCCGGAAAATACATCAGGTACTGATCGTAGGGTAATATGGCATGCGAATGTGCCTGGAAGAAATTGTTATACCAGACACCCAGCAGCCCCATGATTACCGGGACATTTCGTTCCAAAGGCGCGGTAAGAAAATGCCGGTCAATTTGATGGGCGCCGTTCAACAATTCCTCAAAATGGTCCATTCCAATGTAGAGGGCGATCGAAAGCCCGATTGCCGACCACAGGGAATATCGTCCTCCCACCCAATCCCAAAACTCGAACATATTCCGGGGATCGATTCCAAACTTGCGAACCGCTTCGGTGTTGGTGGACATCGCGGCAAAGTGCCGGGCGATGGCAGATTCATCATTCGCCGCGGCGAGCAGCCATTGGCGCGCAGAATGTGCGTTGGTCATGGTTTCTTGCGTGGTGAACGTCTTGGATGCGACCAGAAAGAGAGTTGTTTCAGGATGAAGCGCCTTGAGCGTTTCCACCAGATCTGTGCTGTCCACATTCGAGACAAAATGCACATGCAGGTCTGGGCGGGCGTATGGTTTCAATGCCTCGCAGACCATCTTGGGACCCAGATCAGAACCGCCGATGCCAAGATTGACAATATCTGTAATCGCTTCTCCGGTGTAGCCTTTCCATTCGCCCGAACGGACTTCCTCGCTGAAACTGCGCATTTTCGACAGCACCCGGTTGACCTCGGGCATCACATCCTGCCCGTCCACATAGACAGGGTTGTTGGAACGATTCCGCAGTGCGGTGTGCAAAACTGCGCGGTTCTCGGTGACGTTGATCTTCTGCCCGCTGAACATCGCTTCGATCCGATCCGCAAGGTTGGCTTGTCTTGCCAGATCAAATAACAGAGCCATGGTTTTCTCGGTAATTCGATTCTTGGAATAATCAAATAAAATCGATCCCACCTGAAGCGAAAAACGATCAAAGCGCCGGGAATCGCTCGCAAATAAATCACGCATCTGCACATCAGCCATTTCAAGCTGATGTTGGGCAAGCGCCTGCCAGGCAGGTGAATTTACAAGCTGAGACATAAAAGAAATACCTCCTGAAAATGCCATTTCATCATCAACATGCTTATTATATATCGACAGAACCCTTATCGGCGAACCATCTATTCTACTCCCTTGTCATTTGTCTGGAACCCGGTAGAATTTTGTCAGAATGATAGATAATGGATTGAGCTTATCGAATGGGAAACGGCTTCAGGTATAAATGAAAATCAGCAAACGCATATTGCATTTCGCAGTCATCACCATCGTGAACGTCATTACGCTGCTGCTCCTGACAGTTTTCATGAAAGATTTTCAGATTCAATCGATCGAAGGAGCAATCGGTGTCGCTCTGGTTTATGTGTTTGCCCAGGTGATTTACTGGTGGCTTTTTATTGACTTCTTCTCCCGATTCCCGGTCTGGTTGTACCCGCTGATCACCTTTCTCCTGGCTGGCGGTATTTTATTGATCCTTGGGAATCTCTTGTCGGGAATCTGGATTATGGGAATGAATACCGCCATCTGGATCATCATGATCCTGACGTCTGTAAACACAATTCTTGGCAGCCTTCTTTCCCTGGATATCGATTCCATTATAGACCGGCATATAACCCAAAAATTTATCCACAGGGTCGGGAAGGTTACCGAAACCAGTGTTCCGGGCTTTCTGTTTCTCCAGATTGACGGATTAAGCGAAAAAGTCCTTCGACAGGCATTGAACCGGGGAGACATGCCGACCCTCAAACGCTGGTTGGATGCCGGGACGCACCAACTCACCGGCTGGGAGACCGATTTCACATCCCAGACCGGTGCCATGCAGGCAGGCATTCTTCTGGGTAATAACGAAGATATTCCGGCTTACCGATGGTGGGATCGGCAGCAGGGGCGCATTATCAAAGTTGGAGACCCGCGCGACGCTGAAGCCATTGAATCGCGGCTGTCGGGTGGAAATGGTCTGCTGTCATTGGGAGGTGCTTCGTGTGGAAATTTATTCTCAGGTGATTCTTCCGAGAGCCTTTTCACCTTTAGCACCTTGTTGAACCCAAAACGAAAAACCGGTCCGGGATATTATCTGTTTCTGGTCAATCCATTTCTCATCGCGCGGCTGGGTACCCGTTTTCTCATTTGCGTCTTGAAAGAATGGTGGCAAGCCTGGAGGCAAAGAAAACGAGGCGATTCTTATACGGTCAATTCCCGCAATTTTTTCTATGCCTTCCTGCGCGCGGCTGCGGGTCCTTTTTTGCAGGACCTGACAACCGATATCGTGATCAGCGATGAATTGCGAGGCATACCCGCCATCTACAATCTTTATGTTGGTTATGATGACATTGCCCATTACGCGGGAATGGAAGCCCCTGAATCCTATGCGACACTGGCTGAAATTGACCGTTATATCGCCCGTATCGAGCGCACACTCAAGGCGGCTCCCCGCCCCTATCACATTGTCGTCCTCTCGGATCACGGTCAAAGCACCGGTCCCACGTTTGAGACCGCTTATGGCATCACCCTGGAGCATCTGGTAGAGGGGTTGATCGATCCCGCCAATCCCGTCTACGCAGCGGCAAATGCCAGCGAAGCATGGGATTATATCAACACATTCCTGAACGAATCCATAAATACCGAATCCCGTATGGTGAAAGTATTGCGCACCATGCTGCGCAGCCGAACCCGCGGCGGCGTGGTTTCTTTGGGACCCGATCAGAAACCCGAAGCGATCGAAAAAGAAAAGAGCAAGATTGAGAATGCGCAAATGATTGTGCTTGCATCAGGATGCACCGGGTTGATCTACTTCACGCACGCCGGTCAACGGATCACGTATGAAGAAATTCAATCCCGTTACCCTGAATTAATCCTGGGCTTGCTAGAGCACCCCGGCATCGGGTTCGTGCTTGTCCATTCCGCCGAAACTGGCGCCATGGTTCTGGGTAAGGGCGGGATCTATTTTCTGGATAACGACCTCGTGGAAGGTGAAAATCCGCTGGCGAATTATTCCGCTCATGCTCCCGCGCTTTTACGACGGGAAAGTAACTTTCCCAACTGCCCGGATATCATCGTGAACACCACATACCATCCTGAAACCCAGGAATTATGCAGTTTTGAGAATCAGGTCAGCCATCACGGAGGTCTGGGGGGACCTCAAAACCATCCATTCCTGTTATTTCCCCGGCAATTACCGCTCGCTGACAAGCCTATTGTGGGCGCTGAAAGCATTTATCAGATATTCTCAGGATGGCGAAGAGCCATCCAACACCCAGATGAAACTTTTCGCTCGGGTTCAGATGCAAACGAAAACACTCAACCGCAGCCAACCGGTTGAGCGTAAAAAACAACGCCAAAAGATCAATTACCAGCGCACCAGGTCTTCCTGGTAATGCTTCCCTGTGAATATTTTCGCCAGCAGCATTCCGGCGACGAAACCCCCGATATGCGCCCAGACCGCCACGCCGCCCACATCCGTTCCGCCAAGCGCCAGCACCCCATCGAACAACTGCAAGAGGAACCACATGCCCAGCACAATCACTGCTGGAACGGCGGTCAACCGGAGGAAATATCCAATCGGGATGAACGTCAGCACGCGGCTGCGCGGAAAGAGCACCAGATAAGCGCCGAGAACAGCCGCGATGGCGCCGCTGGCGCCCACCGTTGGGATGGGTGATCCGGGGTTGGTCAGGATATGGGTAAGAGATGCAATCACGCCGCCCACCAGATAAAACAGGACAAATTTCCCCCGTCCCATGCAATCTTCAACATTATCCCCGAATATCCACAAATACAGCATGTTTCCGCCAAGGTGCAGCAGCCCGGCGTGCATGAACATGCTCGTGAAGATATTGGCGATATCACTCAGATGTATCCCGGTCGCAAAATGCGCCGGGATCAATCCATATTGGTAAAAGAGGGCGTCTTGCGAAGAACCCGCCAGCCAGAGCAGAAGATAGACGAATACATTGATCGCTATCAAAAGGTAAGTGATGATCGGCGTACGCCGGGTGGGAATCTGATCGCGGATCGGAATCATGGGCTGCCTCCGTTGGTTCGATTATATCAAGAAACCTCCTCGGATTTGCTCTGATCATCCGGTACAGGCGCAACGTTAAAGGTAATGATCATGGTTGCACCCTGCCCTTTGCCAGCTGATTCAGCTGCGATGGTTCCACCCTGCGCAGTCACCAGGGCTTTACAGATCGCCAATCCCAGACCCATTTTCCCTGAATTTCCACCGCGCGCTTTGTCAGCGCGGTAGAAGCGGTCGAACACGTACGGCAGATCTTCTGGGTCGATGCCCGATCCAGTGTCGCTCACCTGCAATTGAATTTGATCCACGGCAGCCATCCCCCGCAGTGTAATTTTGCCTTTCTCGTGGGTATAGCGCAGCGCATTCTCCACCAGATTTTTCAATACCTGCAGCATGCGTCCTTCATCCACCATAATTTTCGGCATCGATTCGGGTGTTTCCAAAGCCAGTTCAATGCCCTGGCGAGCAGCGATCGGTTGATAAGCTCGATACACCTGCTCCAGAAGTATGGTTGGCGAGACCGGTTGCAGTTGAACATCCAACCCGCCTGCCTCCACCTGGGAAAGCGTGCTCAGATCATCCACCAACCGGCGCAGGTGCCCAATTTCGGTTTTGATGATATCGATACGCTGAGGGGTAAGGGTTACTTCGCCCTCCTCCAGCATCTCCACATAGCCAGAGATGATCTGTAAAGGGGTGCTCAAATCATGAGTGATATCCGCCGTCATCCGTTTGCGCTGCTGATCCGCCTTCACCAGATCGGTGCTCATCTGGTTAAACGTGGTCGTCAGTTGTCCAAGCTCATCTTGCGATGTAACCTTCACCTGCTGCGCCAGATCCCCTTGCGCCAGAGCTTGCGAAGCTTTCGTCAACCGGCGAATGGGTTTGAGCAGACCGCCAGCCAGGAAAAAGCCCATACTCACTGCCATCAATACGCCCGATAAAGCCGCCAGTCCGATCGCCAATGTGGTTCGTTTTAGATAAAGCTCTTCTTCGGAGTTGAGTTTGAATTGAAATTTGGTATCCGGCAGGATACGGGCGACCACTTTTCCATCCACTTCCACAGGAATCGCCTGTTGGATCACATCTGCCGGCACGGTTTCGCCGATCTGATATCCAAAGGTGGGCATCAACGCCCGGTTTTCAGTATCCACCAGCCCATCCACACCCCGGATCTCTTGCCTGTCAGGGGGTTTGGATGGCGAATTATTGGGTTGGCTGGGTTGTTGAGCTGGCGCAAATTCCATACCACTGGTTTGCAAATAAGCCTCGAAAAATCCATCCATCGTACCGTGATCGGTATAATACGTCTGGATGGTTCCTTCCAACTGGGCAGTTTGCTGTTCCACCACTAGATTCATCATGTATCTTCCGGAAGTCAGCCGGATCAACGCAGATACCACCAGAACCGTGACCAACGCCACAGCCAGATAGGAAAGGATAAGTTTACCCTTTAAAGATCGTCTCATTCCGTCGCCTCCATGAACCGGTATCCTACCCCAAACACGGTTTCAATGATACCGGGTTGGCTCAAATCGTCTCCCAGCTTTAAACGCAGGTTACGGATGTGAATCTTCAAAGTCGATTCGGATCCACTGTACCCATCTTCCATCAGATGCATACATAGATCTGCGCGTCGTACCACCTGTCCGGCAGATTGCATCAACATTTCCAATACCTGAAACTCCAGCGGGGTCACATCGATGACTTCGTTTTGCTTCCGGACTTCATGTTTGCTTCGATCAAGGATAATATCGCCGATTTTCAGGCACGGCTCTTCCTCAATTCTGGGAGCCGCCCGGCGTAAAACCGCGCGCATGCGAACCAGCAGTTCACGAAGTCGAAAAGGTTTGGTGATATAGTCATCCGCGCCCAGATCAAAACCGCGAATAATATCCGCTTCCTGCTGCTTGGCGGTAATCATGATGACCGGGGTCTCTGTTTCGCGCCGCAGACGACTGATGAACTGGTACCCATCCATGTTGGGCATCATGATATCCAGCAGAATCAGGTCTGGATTAGCCTGGTGAACCGCATCCAATGCTTCGAGTCCATCGGATGCGGTCAGCACCTCAAAATCCTGACTGTTAAGGAAGTCACCCAACAAAATCTGGATGTTCCTGGTATCATCCACCACCAAAATTTTACGTGTCATGAAATTATTATATCCAATCTATCTTATTGAATATCATCCTTGCTGATCACAATAACCGAATCTCCGTTATCTGCCCAGGAATCTTGCCCCGATTCGTCATAATAGATTTTCATATCCGCCGTGTCGTGCAAGAAGTCAACCTTACCGATCGAAATCCGTTTGATCTTCAATCCCGTGCGCTGCTCCAGATCCGCCTGAAGTTCTGCGCGGCATTCCGGACGGATCAATTCGATCTTCTCATATACAATCCGTTTTGACGCCTCGTAACGGAATCCCCATTCCTTCTCCAACACTCCCATGATCATCAGAATAACCGCATTGGCTGCCACCAGTTCTGTCCAGATATCGCTGTTCGCGCCAGCCGAGTTCATCACGGGTAAAGCGACAATGATGAACAGGTACGTCATTTCGCGAATCGGAATGGGGTCGGTGCGGTAACGTAAAATCGAGAAAATGGCAAACAAACCAAAACCAACCCCCACCCCAATCTCGATGCTGGTCATAAAGCTGAGCACAAAGTAGATAACGGTATTGAATGCCAGAAATGTGAAAACGTACCGTTTATTGTGCGTGGACGGATAATATATAAACCGAACCAGCAAAAACGCAATCAGAAAATTGAATCCAAAGCTCAATAAAAAACTACCAAAATCATTCATAATCAAACATTCCTTTCGTCAATTTTTCAATCCACAACATCTTGGGTTTCATGCTGTTTTTCTTCACGTCTTCGTAGAGCATGGAAACCCCAAGACAATATTTACTGAACCCCTGAGGACGAATCCGCTGCGTGCGCATCTGCAGCAAGAATGGGGATTTCCGGTCGTTGGAATCCATTTTTACTTCTGCAACTACGATATCGCTCAAATGCACTTCCTTACCTTCCGTATAGAAATTCAGGTTGACATCCAATGTCACACGCTCGCAGCACTGCTTTCGCACCAGCGTGATGCGCGTGAAATCATTCCAGATTTTTGGCTCCAGCTCCTGGCTATCGTAGGGGAGCGCATCGTGCAGCCATGTCTCTGCGCTCGCATCCATCCAACCCAGCGGTTGCTGCGCTGGAATACGATCCTTGATGGTGCGATCTTTACGGGTTTTATGTTTCACTTCCCAAAAAGCCTTGTTCGAGTCGACATACTCGCGGCAGCGCACCTTATATCGATCAGCACGGTCATTTACATGCAGGTTGTAGAGTTTAAAGTCCGGGGTATCGAAATACAATGTGCGGTAGTGGTGCAGGCGGTGACCTTCAATGCAAAGAATCCGGTAATCCGACTGAATGGCTTCCAACGCCTTAAGTAATTGTCTGGTGGTCATGATGAATTTGGTATCTATGCGATTAAGCAGCGCGACGCCTTCCATCTCACTCAAGCTGATGGGATCGAAATCTTCTGCCTGCAAAGCCAACCCATGCGGAGTGGGATCGCAAATCCACGCTTCTCTGGCAACCATCCATGGCTGGTATCGGGGTTGGTCTTCTGTTGTCTTCATCCATAAGGGTCGTATCATTCAAAAGCCTCCAGGGGCGCATGTTCGCATCTGAGATATGTAGATGATACCTGCGCTGCCTGAACCAATGGTTTATTTTTTGTATATGCATCAAGCCGCAGTCATTCATCCATTCACCCGAGAAATGACAGATGCCGTCTATTGTGACAGACGGCATCTGTTTGCACGATGAACGATTGATTCAGAAGGAGCTTATGGGCGGTTTCTCTTTCCTCCACCGCCGCCGCCAAAACCGCCATTGCCGGTTGTGGTGACCATTCCAGAGATGGTGAGGCTCGTCATTTGCGTCCCAGGCGTGTATGAACCGTCCTGATACAACCCATCCGCCTCCGTCCCCGTGGAGCTGCCTCCAGTGAACACATCGTACGTCGTACCATTGGTCAGTTCGGGCGAGGAGAAAACGATCGACTGATATGCTTTCGTGGGTGACAGCGTCAGTACATCTTCCCCGGCGCTGTTCTGAATATGGACCAGGCTGCCTGCCTGTTGAACACTGTCGAGATTAACCA
>JBDKTF010000277.1:0-5546 GCA_039680295.1 Anaerolineaceae bacterium | reverse complement strand
AATGCCTGCAGTTCACTTTCCAGCGCGGTGATGCGCTGCTGCTGTGCCTCGAGATAGGCGGTCAGATCGGTCATGCTCTGGAATTGAGGGGTGGTCATCAGAAATTCCTTCCTGGAAGATCCGTATCCGGTTTAAAAACGCTTCAATCAGCGGTTCGTTCCTGCCTCAACCGCTTCTGCGTCGTTAAACAACAAATGGGCAAGCCAGCGCTCACCCATACCGATAAATTTCACCGCTAAATTTCAGGTGGATCCGGAAGGATTCGAACCTTCAACCCAGAGGTTATGAGCCCCTTGCTCTGCCATTGAGCTACGGATCCCCAATCTGTTCAACCCGAATTATAGCACGATGCCCCATTTTACGGGATATTTTTACTGCGGGGCTTTGCTCTGCATGGCGACAACCCGGAACGCTTCCATTTTGCACTCGTCCAGACCGCATTATATGGCAAAAGTCGTATGACAATTGGACAAAGTTCAGATGAATGATACCTTGACAAACGGGTATAATGAAATTGTTTGAGCGCAAACCATGGAAGATTGCGTTTAGAGTGAATTCTTATGTTTCCACCTGCTCGTCAGGAATCCGTTTCTTAATCATTTAAAACGAGGTGCGTGAAATGACTACCGTCAAGCGAATTCATAATTTTAATGCCGGACCCGCCGTGCTGCCCATGCCTGTACTCGAAGAAGCTCAGGCTGAGATGCTCTCTTACAAGGGCTGCGGCATGTCGGTGATGGAAATGAGCCATCGCTCCAAGGAATTTGAAGGCATCATCCAGACCGCCGAAGCTGATCTCCGCGATCTCTACGGCATTCCCGCCAATTACAAAGTTGTCTTTGTTCAGGGCGGCGCCACATTGAATTTCGCCATGATCCCCATGAACTTCCGCCCTGCCGGCGCTTCTGCGGATTACATCGTCACCGGCTCATGGAGCAAGACGGCTTCCAAAGAAGCCTCCAAGCTGGGCACCACGCATATCGCCTTCAGCGGCGACGCTGACAACTTCAGCCGCCTGCCCGCTGCCAAGGAACTGGATTTCGATCCCAAAGCTGCGTACGTTCACTTCTGCCACAACGAAACCATCCACGGCGTGGAATTCAAGACCGAACCCGCCACTCCCGCGGGCGTTCCGGTGATCTGCGATATGTCCTCCGACTTCGTCAGCCAGCCGATTGACGTCTCCAAGTACGCCATGATCTACGCTGGTGCGCAGAAGAACGCGGGTCCTGCCGGTGTGGTGGTCGCCATCATCCGCGAAGACCTGCTCGAACGCGTCCCCGCCAATATGCCCGCCCTGCTGGACTACAAACTGCTGGCGGAAAGCGGCTCCATGCACAACACGCCTCCCTGCTACTCCATCTACATCGTGGGCTTGGTCTTCAAGTGGCTGAAGAGCCTGGGCGGTCTGCCTGCCATCTACAAGATGAACCAGGACAAGGCAGCCATTCTCTACGAAGCGATCGACAAGAGCAACGGTTTCTACCGCGGTCACGCCAAAGCCGATGCCCGCTCCATCATGAACGTGCCCTTCCGCCTGCCCACCGAGGAACTGGAAGCCGCTTTCGTGAAGGAAGCCAAAGCAGCCGAAATGATCGGCGTCAAGGGTCACCGCTCTGTGGGTGGTCTGCGCGCTTCCATTTACAACGCGCTGCCCAAAGAATCGGTCCCGGCGCTGGTGGACTTCATGGCTGAATTCCAGAAGAAGAACGGCTGATTCGATTCGCATCAATGCAAAAATGCAGGGACGGGCTGACCCCGTCCCTGTTTTTAATTAAGTTTTGCCGCGGCAATCTGTCGGTGTTGGTTATATGGAAAAGAACCGCGCGGTTGTTCTGGAGGGGGCAATTCTTCGAGGGGATCGGGCACGTTTAAGTGCCTGCGTTTGTCAAACTTCCTGCTGGCGTGTATAATCGATCTTGAGTACGCCGGGTTGGTTGGCGGAAACAACACCTCGGGAAGGAAACTCCAACATGAAAATATTAGTCACCGGTGGCGCCGGTTACATTGGCAGCACCATTTGCTCCGCGCTTGAAGACCGCGGACATACCCCCATCATCCTGGATTCGCTCATCACCGGGCGGCGCGAATTTACCCGCGGACGCATCTTTTACGAAGCTGATATCGCCGATCGGGCTGCGGTGGAAAAAATCTTCCGTGAGCACCCCGACATTTATGCCACCATTCACTGCGCTGCGCTGATCGTGGTGCCTGAATCGGTTACCGATCCCTACAACTACTATCTCGACAACGTCGCGAAATCGGTGGAGCTTTTCAAGAGCCTCACCGAACTGGGCTGCAAGCGGTTGGTTTTCAGCTCCTCTGCATCCATTTACGACGTGGTGCCCGATTTCATGGTCACCGAAGCTGCACCGCTGAACCCCAGCAGCCCCTATGCCCGCACCAAATTCATGATGGAAATGATCCTGCGGGATTTCTGCAATGCCTATTCCATGCGCGGCATTGCGCTGCGCTATTTCAACCCGATTGGCGCCGATCCCAGGATGCGTTCGGGCATTCACGTGGAACGCCCCTCGCACGTGTTGGGCAAACTGGTGGATACCGCCATGGGCGTGCAGCCGGCATTTGAAATCACCGGCAATGATTATCCCACGCGCGACGGCTCGGGCATCCGCGATTACATCCACGTGTGGGACCTGGCGCAGGCGCACATCTGCGCCGTAGAGCATTTTGATGCAGCCTTTGACCACGCCGACAATCCTGCGGATCCCTATCTGGTGATCAACCTGGGTACGGGGCACGGCGTGACAGTGATGGAACTGGTCAATGCCTTCGAGAAGGTATATGGCAAGACCATCAACAAACGGTTTGCGCCGCGCCGTCCGGGTGACGTCGCCGGTTCGTATGCCAACGCCGACACCGCCAAACGATTACTGGGTTGGGAGGCAGAACTGTCGATTGAACAGGGCATTTCTGATGCATTGAAATGGGGAGAATTGCGAACATCCATCCTGGATTTCTCGCACCCAAAGAAATGAGGTCACATGGCAACACGCGCCGCACAGGAAGCGCTTGCGGCTGTCCAGACGGGAGATCTGAACCGGCTGCGCGAACTGATTAAATCCGATCCAGAGTTAATTCAGACGCGCACGCCGGTGGGTCTTTCACTGGTGATGATGGCAGCGTACAGTCAACAGGATGAGGTGGTGGATTTTCTGCTCGACCAGGGGGTGACGATCGATCTTTTCGAAGCGGCTGCCACCGGAAAACTCACCCGCGTGATTGCGCTGGTGAAGCAAAATCCAGACACCGTCAATGATTATTCGCCGGATGGGTTCACGGCGCTGGAATATGCGGCGTATTTCGCCCATTCCAATGTGGTGGATTATTTGCTGCGCAGCGGCGCGGACTCCACGATGTCATCGCAGAATAACATGCGCACGCAGGCGCTGCATTCCGCTGCGGTTGGGCGCGAGGTGATCATCGCCGAGGCGCTGCTGGCTGCCGGAGCGGATGTGAATGCCTGCAAGAGCGACGGCTCCACCCCGCTGCATGTGGCTGCCCAGACCGGGCAAAGCGAGATGGTGAAGCTTTTTCTGGCGCACGGCGCAGATCCGCAGGCGCGCAATGCCGCCGGACAAACCCCGGCAGACCTGGCGGAAACCGGCGGCTACACGCTGGTGACAGAGCTGCTGCGTGCCGCTGTCAGCGGCGCGCCGGACGTTTGAGCTATCGTTTTGACCTTTTCCAGACCACAGCCCCTCTCCGCCGGAGACCGGTTTTTCAACCGGGGTTTTCGAGCGGAGGGGAGCTTTTGATTTTACCGCCGGATGGATCGAGGAGTGAAAATGAATTTCAGCATTGAAGCCATGAAACCGTCAGATTGGGAGCAGGTGCGGGAGATTTATCAGCGCGGCATTCAAACGGGTATCGCCACGTTTCAAACCGTTTCTGACCTGCCGGATTGGGAAACCTGGGACCGCGGGCATCATCCTGCCTGCCGTCTGGTTGCCAGATCTGAACAGGGTGTTCTGGGTTGGGCGGCGTTAAGCCCCACCTCAAACCGCCCGGTTTATTCTGGCGTGGTTGAGGTGAGCATCTACATCCACCCCGATGTTCATGGGCACGGAATTGGAACCGCCCTTCTGCGGCATTTGATCAAAGCCTCGGAAGAAAATGGCTTCTGGACCTTGCAGTCGGGGATCATTCGGGAAAACGTCGCAAGCATCGCACTGCATCAAAAATGCGGCTTCCGTGAAGTGGGTATTCGGGAGAAGATCGGAAAAATGGGGGATGGAACATGGCATGACGTCGTTCTCATGGAAAGGAGAAGCCCCCTGGTCAGATGACCAGGGTCAGGAATACCCCTGTCGGTCAGGGGAAAAATCAATCCACCGCCGGGTGTCTTCGCTCAATAAAAACAGTATGCTGATCAGGTGACGGTGCATCGTCCATTGTCTTTCGCCGGAAAAGCCCCCAAACAGTCTTTCGCTCTTCCGGCTCGTCATCATCAGTTGTAGCCTTCAAATGGCTGTAGCGCGAAGCAACCTCGCGGAGGAAGTATGGATCACGTTGTATATCTCGATAACAAATCTCAAGAGCTGGCGAAGCTGCTGGTTGGGTCCAAGACCATGATCGTGCGCGGCTCAATGGGCAAAAAAGCTCCCTACGGACGCGTTTTTGCGCAGGATACGTTATATTTCATCACCTGCGGCAGCGGGCAGGTTGTGGCGCGTGGTTCGGTTCGTTCGGTCCTTCAAACTCCCCAGCTCTGCCCTGAAGAGACACAGCAGATTCTGCTCGATCATCAACGCCAGCTCATGCTTTCCCCGGTGCAGTTCCAGCGCTGGGCAAACAAAGCTTACCTGGTTCTGGTGGAAGTGGAAGATGTGAACATGGTTTCACCCTTCGCTCTGGACCGCACCGGTTTCAATCCACTGGACGATTGGCTGATGGTGGGCGAGATTGAATCTGCCACGGCAGAGCGGGTGATGAACGAATCTCTGTGGATGGATGAGGCGCTGGTGGGTTGAGTTATCCGCCCCGAAGGGCGTTTGCTCATCCCATCAATCCGGTCAGAAGCGAATTGATCATTTCAAGAATGTGTTCGGGGGGCAGCCAGAACGGCGTGATGAACGCCAGCGCCGTGCTGACCAGCAGCATGCCCCCCAGCACCGCCATCAGCGCCCGAACCTTTCGGTAGCTCATGGCTTGAGGCAGCGCCGCGTCAGCCGGGTTGTCTTCTCTATTCTCCACCAGCATTCCCACGAAGAGCCAGATGACCATCAGCACATATCCCACCAGAATGGGCGTGATGATGGTTGCGCCGTGCTGGCGAAAGCCGACATAAAGGGTGCCGCAAGCCACTCCCAAGCCCCAACTGATTGTCAGGAGCATCAGCCGCCGGTCGTCTTTCTCATTCAGCGATGCAAACGCCTTGTGCAGAAATTTTCCGCCGTCGCTGGCTTCACCCAGCGGCAGCAGGTTGAACAGCGCCAGTTGGGCGTTCAGGTTGGCGAGCTGCATGAGCTGGGGTTGATCTGGCAGCCAGAAGCGGTGAACGAGCATCGCCAGTAAGGCGTACA
>JBDKTF010000244.1:0-7450 GCA_039680295.1 Anaerolineaceae bacterium | reverse complement strand
AAGTATTTGCAATCGTGGAAAATGGCGGTCGAGGAAGCTGAAACCGCGGCAGAGGCGCGGGCGGCGCTTCAGAAGGCGGCGGATGAGGGAACCCCATTCCATTTTGCCTTGATCGATCAGGTGCTGCCGGATGGCGACGGTCTGTCGTTGGGGGCGGAGATTCTGGCGGATTCGAAATACGGCGCACCGCGTTTGATCCTGGTTACGGCGTTTGACACCAGAGGATTGGGCGAAAAGGCGTTGGAGGAAGGATTCGCGCGGTTTATTTTGAAACCCGTGAAACAAAACGCGTTGAAAGAAGCGCTCTTGAATGCGATGACTGGCACGGCGCAACGTTCGATGGATGATTTGCCGCGCAAGGGATCGCCGAAACCAACGCTTGAAAACCGGCTCGCCGGGTCGGATGGCAACGGATTGGTGCTGCTGGCGGAGGACAATGCGGTGAACCGGAAGCTGGCGGTGATGCAGTTGGAGAAGTTGGGCTTTCATGCGGAGACTGTGGAAACCGGCAGGCAGGCGCTGGAAGCTGTTTCGGCAGCTCCAGACCGGTACAGCCTGGTGCTGATGGATTGCCAGATGCCTGACATGGATGGTTATACCGCAACCCGGTTGATCCGGCGCATGGAGCGGCAAACGGGAAGACATGTGCCGGTTGTGGCAATGACCGCCAATGGGATGCAGGGCGATCGGGACGAGTGCCTGGCGGCGGGGATGGATGATTACATCTGCAAACCGGTGAATATGGAGCATCTGCGCGAGGCGTTGACGCGTTGGGCGGCAGCGGGGACGGGTGAGATCATTCACGAAGATGGGAAGGCAGACACATCGATGGGAACGCTGGACCGGCAGGTGCTGGCGGATATCCGGCAATTGCAGCAGGAAAATGATTCGGGTTTTTTGGCAGGATTGATCGACCTGTATCACCGCGATGGGCAGGTGTCTCTTGCGAAGATGCGCGAGGCGATCCATGCGCAAAATTCGAAGGAACTTCAGCGGGATGCGCATAGCCTGAAGGGATCGAGCCTGAATCTGGGGGCAAGAATCATGGGGGTGTACTGCGCGGAGATGGAAGACTGCGCCAATCAGGAAGACTGGCAGGCAGCGCTGGTCTGGATGGATCGGGTGGCGGAAGAATTTGGGCGCGTGTGCGACGCGTTGGAAGGGGAGCGGGGAATGTGAAAATTGGTTTAAAAATTAGTGCCCAATTATCTTGACCGATTGGGATACACCTGATAGAATATTGTCCGTTGCCCCCATGGTCTAGCGGTTAGGACACAGCCCTTTCAAGGCTATAACTCGAGTTCGAGTCTCGATGGGGGCACCAAGAAGCCACCTGAAAAGGTGGTTTTTGATTTAAAGCATACCACTTCAAACTTTGGAATATCACACGAGCCCCCAGTGAGGGGATGAATATTCGTGTCTCGACACCACGGGTGGGCAGCAGGGTATGATTTATTGCCAAACCTATGATTGGCGATATGGTTGGCGATTGGTAATATTATGGTATACTTTTATATGTCTGCTATGAATTTGTAATACAAAAACAAGCTACTCAGTAGATTCAATTCGGGTATGGGGGACTTCATACTCATTTTGTCGGCACAAGACATTAATGTCATCATCAGAAAAAGGGGTTTAGGCAATGACGACCATCGCGCGCGCATTCCTGCTTTTCGTCTTTCTTGTCAATCAGGTTATCCCAGTAAGCACTGTCTTGCACAATCCAATTCTTTTACAGCCAGCTCAGGCAGTTCAAGAAGCGACGCCTATCAACAACGCCTATCCGCCGCCTGTCGATTCGACAGCTACACCTGACTTAACGCCTATTTCCACTGCACCAGCAATAGAAGTAACGCCTTCTTCAACTACGACGGTATCATCCGAAATTGCTGAAACTCCAATTCCTGTTTCCCCGACTTTGACGCCCACTTCTAACCTGATAGACAAAGATTCTCCTGAAGGTCTCTCAATACAATCTGAGAAAGATTATGCTGTCTATGGTGAAGATTTACTTATAAGCTGGACTCTAAATTCAGATGCGATTACTTCTTTTTACGTTCCGAATACATATTCCATAACCTGGCGTCTTCCTGATGGCGTAACCCCTGCAGATTCATCCGAATTCCTCGGATTGGAATCTTCGGGGGGCTCTGAGAAAAAATACGAATTCTCTTCCATGCTTTCTGGACAAACCAGCGGTAAATTCACCTTCCACATCTCTGAAGAAGCCAAGTCACCAATTAAAATTTCCGCAGCAGTGATGAATGGCAATGAAGATTTGTACCATACTGAGTTGAAATTAGATCTGGCAGAAGTTTATCCGTTAACACAAAAAGGCGGAAAAGTATCGACAAGAAATAAAGACATATCCGTTTTGATCCCAGAAAATATGCTGGATGAGGATGTTCAAATCCGTTTTCGCCCTATTAGTGACCACAGCCGCTTCCCTTATATGCTTGGTACTCATCCTGTAGATATTGTGGTCGAAGGGTTGAATAGTAAAAAGGAGTTGGAGCATTTTAATAAACCGATCCAAATTCAAATCAATTATGACGAAACTGAACTCAATGGAAATGAGAAAGATCTAACGCTCTTCTATTTTGACGAAGAAACGCAATTATGGCGGCCATGGTATACCGAAATTGATCCGGTCAACAATATCATGACCGTCGAAACGGATCACCTGACACCTACGGATTACGATATCCAAAATTGGCAGGCATCGCAACTTCCCACTATGAAGGATTTTCAAGTCGCATCATTTACCGGATCGGCTGCTTATTCGTATCCTATCCAGGTGCCAAGTGGGCCGGCCGGTCTACAACCCGAGATTGCACTTACTTATAACAGTCAGATGGTCGACAGCGCCTTCAGTCGAACCCAAGGTCCCTTTGTTGGAATGGGGTGGTCGTTGAATCTTGGGTCCATCGAAAGAAATATGAATGGCACTGACGATTATCTTGAAGACGATACCTATTCATTGACCGTGAATGGTGTCGGTGGAACATTATTACAAATACCTGGGGATGTCGATGGTGATCCAAGCACTGATGATTATCGATTGGAGAACAATAATTTTTGGCGAATTCGTCATTTTCGAATGCCTTACATCACCGCTGACAGCTACTTAAGTGATCAATCATACTGGAAAGTATGGGATTTATCTGGCAACGAGTACCGATTTGGCGGACCTGTAGATACCACTAACCTAACTACCATCAACAATACAATTCAAAGCGCCAGGGCTCTATTTCCGTGGGATGGGGGTTGCTCTGAACACAAACGAGAAGTATGGTCATGGATGCTATATCAAGTGAGTGATCCAAGTGGAAATCATCTGATTTTTCGTTATTCTGCAGATGGTAAAAGCAATATTGCAAGTTGTGGATATATTATTGCGTTAACAAAAGCTATTTATCCCGATAATATTCTCTATTTTGCAAACGGTTCTGATATTCCGAGTTACCGGATAACTTTCATCCGGGAAAGGCGCTATGACTATGATGGCTCATGGAATGATCGTGCATCCAGAAAGTTTTTTGGCGTAGAACGGTTAAGAGAAATCCAAATTGAAGCTTCCACCACAGGAAATGGTGTCTTTGATAAAGTCATTCGAAAGTATGTTTTCACATACGCAGCCAATGATGATACGGCGAATATAATCTTCCCGAATATTACCTGGCATAACAGTGAAGGTGATGCCAGAAATACAACCTTGATAAAAATCGAGGAATTTGGTGAAGATGGTGTTGGGTCGCTCCCGGCGACAACTTTTAAGTATGACTCAATGCACATGGTTGAAGCTAATAATGGCTATGGCGGAAAGGTCAACTTTACTTATGAATCCTGGGCAGAGAGTCAGGGCGACAAAATATACAGTGCTGGTTCTGGGGAAGGATTGCCAATAGGCTGGCAATCCAGCGTCGTGAATGTTGGTACATGGAATACCTATTTCCGACCAGGTCAGGCTTATTATGTAAAATTCACAGCCCAGACCTGGGCTCCGGAAGAAGTAAAACTGGGTTTTAATTGGTACGGGGGAGTGCAATATTCCTCACAGATCACCTATACCCCACAAACTGGAGATCACGAATATCTATTTGCGGGTTGGGTATACATTCCATCCGTAACGCCTACAGGCGTAGATTTGCACTTCGTGTTCGAATGCGCGGTGAATGCCTGCTATCCTCACACTTATACGATTTGGTCAGTCCTGACCCGCTATCGGGTGGAAACAAAAACCCTGACCGATACCTCGATCACCCCAAACGCTGAATATCAGTACGACTACGCGTATGGCGATGCTGCTTCGAATAATATTAACATCTCAGCTGCAGCATCCACGACCAACCCCTACGTAAAACCGAACCAGGAATTCCGCGGTCATCCTTGGGTTCGTGTAACTGCTCCTGACAACAGCACAACAACGACATACTTCTATCAAGACGATGATCAAAAAGGACAGGTACAAAAATCTGAGGTCAGAAATGCCAGTGGAATGCTGCTTTCCATGGTCGAAAACACCTACGGCATGATCGATAATTGGGCGATCAGCAATCTGCCGATCAAGGAAAATGGACCTGCTTATACCGGATTCGAAGCACGTTGGGTTTTTATAGATTCTATTGATCAAAAGACTTATGACCTGGAAGACGACTATCTCGGAACCCGTCAAGAGTTCGATTACCTGGAAAGCGACCAGGGCGGAATGCAGTATGGCATGGTCACCCAAATAACCGAATCTTCATGCAGTAACCATTCGAGTGATTGCACATCATACCGTTTGACGAAGACGATCTATTCACCTAACGTCACTTCCACCACCTCATATTTCGTGCAAAGACCGGTCACAACCGATATCTACTCCTGCCCTGGGGGGACCTGCACGCTGGCGAACGAAAATTTACTTGGGTCAGTCTTATCGCTTTATACAATCTCTGGCAAACCTTTTCTGCTTAGTGGACAAAAAACATTGCTGCGGTTTGAAGGCGCTGGCTTTACCAACCCGCGCTATCAGGACACCGCTTTTGAATACGACAATTGGGGTAATCAAAACAAAGTCGTCAGATATACCATTGAAACCGATAAAGAATCATTTGGCGGAGCCGCGGAATCCGCTCAGGCGACGATAACCTGTTATGGTGAATTTGGTGGGACAACCGCTGCGCCCACCTGTGAAAATGATATCTATCATACCTACCCGGCCTGGCAGCAGGACGCTCTCGGGCATGTGACTCGTTACGAATATGACAAATCGCTTGGTTTACTGATGCAATCCATCGATCCGAATGGGGCTGTCTCATCATTTAGTTATGACCTTTATGGGCGGATACTCAAAGTTGTTTATCCTTATGATTCTTCTTATTCTCCCAGCATTCAGATTAGCTATAACGACGCCGCGCCTTTCTGGACGGAATTCCGGCAGAAAATTGATTCAACCACTTCCATAACACTGCGTAAATTCTATAATGGACTGGGGGACCTGGTTCAGACTCAAGAAGTCGGCGTTACTATGCCAGATGGGAAATGCCAACAACCCCTGGACCAGATTCAGGATCATTGTTCGGTAATTGTGGATTATCACAACAACTATGAGTCATTATCCGGGACTATTTTCCATGTCACCAAGCAGTCCATGCCTTATGTGATTCAATCTGCAGCGGGTTATTACAGCGGAGCAGGCCAAAATTGGGCTGCCAGTTATAGCGATGCGCTTGGTCGTGTTGTGAAAACGATCGCCGCCGACGGACAATGGATGAATTATTCATATTTTATTGAAGATCGAAATGATGGGCAAACAATTGACCATGTCCTGAATACTGTCCTATCTGAACCCTGGCAGAATGGCGTGAAAGAAACGCATACCCTTTCTGATGCCTGGCAGCACGTCTTGCAAGTGAATGCTCCTGAGGGTCCAATCCTTCGCTATCAGTACAATGCTAAAGACCTTCTGGTTGATGTGTTTGAAATCAATCGATCAACAGGCGAAGAATTCGCGCACACTGCGCTGACCTATGATCTCGCGGGGCGCAAGACCGGCATGACCGACCCAGACATGGGCGCATGGACCTATACCTATGACGCCCTGGGCAACCTCCTCACCCAGACCGACGCCAAAAGCCAGACCCTCTGGATGAAATACGATGCCCTCAACCGGCTGCTGGAAAAGCGAGAAAATAATCAAAGTGGTACCTTATTGGCCAGCTTTACCTACGACCAGAGCAGCGACACGAACGCCGGAATTGGACAGCGGACGGGGATGAGCGACTCCTCGGGCAGCGCCGCGTGGGAATACGACGCCCGCGGACGCGTCATCCACGAAAGCAAACAGGTGGTGGACGGCGCCCTGGAGCTTGGCACCTATCACACCTGGTGGAATTACTACTCGAACAACAGCGTCCACCAGATGGTCTATCCCAACAACGAGACGGTGAATTACGCATACAATGCTTCCGGGGCGCTTGACCGGGTGTATTCAATTCAGGACGAAACGTATGAATACCGTGATTACGTTTCCCGGATCGAATACGATGAGAACAGCCGCGCCGTCCTCCGCGTTTTGGGAAACGACATCGAACAGCGTTCCACGTATTACCCGTGGACGGAACAGGGCGGGCGGCTGAACAGCATCCTGACGCAAAAGGTGGGCGGACAGACCTATCAGAATCTCTCGTACACCTACGATGCCGGTGGGAACATCACCCAATTGACCGACGCTGCGGCGGTGGAAACAACGACCTTCACCTACGACGCCCTCAACCGGCTGGATCTGGTCAGCGGCGCATACAGCGAAGACCCCGCCTATGATTCGAATACCGGCGTCATCGCCTCACGCAATGGGGTGACATACACCTACGCAGACCCGGCGCACGTTCATGCCGTCACCGCCACCGGCGATGGGCGCGCCTTCGGCTACGACCTGAACGGAAACATGATCGCCCGCAGTGTGTCGGGGGATTCCTACACCCTGGCATATGACGAAGAAAACCGTCTGACGAACATCACGGGCGGCGCCGCAGGCGCCCGCTACGTGTATGACGGTGACGGAAAGCGGGTCATCTCCATCGAGGGAGAAACGCGCACGGTCTATATCGGCAATTACTTCGAAGCCGAATTGGGCGCCGGAACCACCTTCCCGGTGCACGTCCCCGAGTTGGTCAATTCGAGTTTGCCGTTTCTCATTTACTTCCCCGTGATCATGAACGGAGAAGGGACCGGGACGCCTCCGCCCCCAACCCCGGTCGAAGGGTTCTACTGTACTCATCCCATCAACCCCAACCAGCAATCGATCACCTGGCGCATGTATTATTATGCCGATGGGCAGCGCGCGGCGATGCGCGTTTCTCAAAAGCCGGTCCCAGCGCCGCAGCCAACGCCCACGCCTGGACCCACACCCACCGTCGATCCCTATCCCGCGCCGACCGCCACGCCGTCCCCATCCGCAGGCATA
>JBDKTF010000395.1:0-3060 GCA_039680295.1 Anaerolineaceae bacterium | reverse complement strand
CATCTTCTGCGGTGGTGAGATGCTTGGTGCAGGCAGCGCAGATGAGAACGGTGATGCACAGGAAGCCCCAGGGCAGACGACGGTTCACGGTCAATTCTCCTCGCAATCCAGCTTGAGCGGAAGAGGTTTTCCACCGATCAGGTGGAGATGGAGATGAAACACGGTTTCACCGGATTCGGGACCGGTGTTGAGCACCAGACGGTACCCGCGATTCTGAATACCATCGATGGCAGCCAAATGTTTCGCCACCAACATCAGATGACCGAGCAAGGCGGCGTCTGATTCTTCCGCCACATTCAACGAATCAAAGTGACGATTGGGAATAATCAGGATGTGCGTGGGCGCCTTCGGGTGAATGTCGCGGAAGGCGGTAACCTGCTCATCACGATAAATGACTTGCGCCGGAGCTTCACCGGCAGCGATTTTACAGAAAATGCAGTCCATAAGTTGTTTTCAGGGTGTGGTCGTTGATGGTGAACAATATTGTTTCAGCCAGGCTTCTTCCTGCGGACGTTCGGCTTCAGCGGCTGCTTTTGCCTGCTCGGCGATCTGTACGGCTTCGTCGAGATTGACCCAGGCAGCGGTGGACCAGAAGCGCGGCAGCACCATGACCGGGTTCTGGATGGCGCGTTCCGGTTCGCCCAGTGGGATCCAGTTGAACATGATCGGTCCGCGCGAGAAGGCGGTAAAGCCCACCTGATAGCCGTCATCCTGCGCCATTTCCACCGAAGTGGGGGTGAAGTTGCCTCCGGGCCAGACGACAGCCAGCGGGCGGGCGCCGAAATGTTCCTGGATGAGATCGATCGGCTTTTCCAGCTCCTCGCGCACAATATCCAGCGGAGTTTCAGGAACGATATAGACGTGATTGTAACCATGACTCTGTACATCGAGATGACCGGTGGATGCCAATCCCTCCATACGCTTCCAGAGGGTAGCGTCATTGTTGGCGTTGATCCAGGCAAGGGTCAGGGTCCAATCGTTCTTTTCAAGGTACGGGATGAATCGTTCCGTCACGCCGGGGCGGCGGTCATCCAGGATGAGCATCATCGAACGGGGTGGAATTTTGGCGTTGTTCTGCAAGAAGTCCACCAGTTGGGCGGTTGTGATGGTCTCAAAACCCAACGCTTCGGCATGCGCCATGATGTCGGCGAAGTACTGCTCGGTGATGGTGGTGTCGTCTTTGATCACACGCCCCGGTTCAGCGATGGAATGAAACATAATGGGTACAACAATCGTGCCAGGTTCGCTGCGTTCTGGATCCCAACGCAAACGCAATGCCTCACAGACATCGGTGAGGTAGGTCTGGGGTTCCACACCGGAGCGAAGTCCTTTTGCCTGAAAGATCGGCGGCGGCGCCGGGAGGGTGGCAGTGATGGTGGGCGTGGGAGGAATCGCCGTGGGTGAAGGCTGCGGAGAAGGTGTGGCGGTTGAGGGAACCGGGGTGACGGTGGGCGTTTCCATCTCAGTCGCCTGTGTTAAGGCTGAAGGGTTGGAAACGCACCCTGCCAGCAGCGCTCCCATTCCAAGCGCTGCCAGCAGGATGAGGCAATGTGAAAAGCGGGAACCCGCCCATCGAAAGACAGACGGGTTCCGAAGATCCATCGGTTTTATGCTTCACCTCGAATATAGGCTTCGGTCATCTCATGGCAAAGATCGTCTTTGAACTGCTTGGGGGGTGTCTTGAAGAAGTAGGAAGACGGGGCGACAATGGGACCAGAAAGACCGCGATCGAGAGCGAGTTTGGCGCAACGCACCGCATCGATGACGACGCCGGCAGAGTTGGGGGAATCCCAGACTTCCAGCTTGCCTTCGAAATTGAGCGGTACATTGCCGAAAGTGGTCCCTTCCATGCGGATGTAGCAGAATTTGCGGTCGGTGAGCCACGGAACGTAATCGGACGGTCCAACGTGAACATCTTCCGCGGGGAGGGTGTAGGGCAGCATGCTGGTGACGGCGCCGGTCTTGGAGATCTTCTTTGATTCAAGGCGTTCGCGTTCGAGCATGTTCATGAAATCGGTATTCCCACCAAAATTGAGCTGGTAGGTGTGGTCGAGGCGCACACCGCGGTCGACGAAATTGCTGGTGAGGATGCGGTGAAGCAAGGTGGCGCCGAACTGGCTCTTGATATCGTCGCCGAGAACAGGCAGGTTGCGTTCGCGGAAGCGTTCCTGCCAGTAAGGAGCCGAGGCAATGAAGACCGGGATGCAGTTGACCAGTGCGCAGCCGGCGTCCAGAATCTGTTCGACGTACCATTTGGTCGCCATTTCGGAGCCGACCGGCAGGTAGTTTACGACCACGTCGGTATGAGTGTCTTTAAGGATCTGGACGATGTTGGCAGTCGGTCCGGGAGCCTTGGTGAGGATCTGGGAGAGGTATTTGCCCAATCCGTCATGCGTCATGCCGCGCTCGACCTTTACACCCAGATGGGGCACATCGCAAAACTTAAAGGTGTTATTTGGGTAAGAGAAGATTGCTTCAGACAGGTCCTTGCCGACTTTGGTATCCACCACATCGAAGGCGGCAGTGAACTCAATGTCGCTGATGTGGTAACCACCCAGGTTGACGTGCATCAACCCGGGTACGCGATCGGTGTCGGAAGCGTTCTTGTAGAACTGGACGCCCTGGATGAACGAGGACGCGCAGTTACCCGCACCAATGATCGCAACACGCACTTTCTTCTGGTCAGTCATATTGCCTGGTCTCCTTAAGAAGGGTTGTAGGATAAGGTGAACTCCGATGGGAATGACAAACCGCCGGAATCCGGCTGGGTGTTACCTGGTTCATGTGCGCAATACCCCTTGATTATAACCAACGTTTGGCAGGCTGGCGGTAAATCGAGGGGGTTAACATTTCGGGCAGGCATTAAAAGAAGCATTGATGATTATGATCCCCCAAATAGACGCGTTTGGGGAGTTACCTTGCCAAAACAGACGGGGGTGTGTATAATCAGCAGGTCATTGAAATCGGGGTGTGGCTCAGTCCGGCTAGAGCACACGGTTCGGGACCGTGAGATCGGGGGTTCAAATCCCCCCGCCCCGACAGAATTAGAAGCCACCGGTC
>JBDKTF010000046.1:0-10850 GCA_039680295.1 Anaerolineaceae bacterium | reverse complement strand
CCGTGCTTGGCATTCTGGAGCAGATGGCAGGCGAAACCCTCAAGACCGACGATTAATTCATCGCCCCGAGAATACAAGGGAGCGGCACACCCATGCGCCGCTCCCTCCAAATCCCAAACTTCTGATTGGGACGGACCTTGATATCCGCCCCAATTTTTTACTGGTTTTCACTCCGCAGACGATCCGCAATCAGCCGTGGATCAAGCCGTTCGCCGCTGCGCACCGTTCATCACTCATCCAAAACAACCTTCTTCAACTCCTCAGTAAGCACACGGGCAACTTCATCCACGGCGGCTGCAACCGGCGCCGAAAGAGGCGCATCGAAGTTGTTTTGAACCGGCTGAATGCCAATGACCGCCATCTGGCAGTTCAAATCGGCGGTGAGGAAAACGCCCAGCACATGCGGCGGCAGCGTGTGGGTGCTGGCGCTCAGCCCAACCGTCTGGCTGATTTCCAGCCAGCGGATCTCGCCGGGCGCATCACCCATCTGCGCCGCATCCACCCACAACACCCAATCCGGCGCGAAACGGCGCAGCGGGGCGGTGAAATTTTCCGGCGCGCTGCCCGCATCGATCAGCATCACACGGTCGGGCAGCGTTTCCTGCATCAGGCGGCGCACCACCGACACACCGGCAGCATCGTCGCCGCGCAGATCACTGCCTACACCCATCACCGCTCCACGCGGCAGCGGATCGCCCGCGCTCCGTCCCCGCATCAGATTCCACCGCAGCATCGCAACCCAGATTTCTTCGTCCGCGCCGTAATGGATATCAAAGACCTCTTTCGTCGCCGACGCCAATTCCCATTGTTCGCTGGATAGTTCCAGACAGTTGAAGCGGCAGTTCTGCACGCACTGGGCGCAGAAGGTGCAGCGGTCTGTGTGGTATCGCATCACAAAGCGCTTGGCTGCCTTATCAATGGTGAACAATTCAATCGCGTTGGATGGGCAGTCTTTGACGCATAACTGACACCCGGTGCATTTCTCCGGATTCCAGATCAGCTTGCCACGCAGATGCTCTGGCGCCGGTTTACGCTCAAACGGATAGAGCTCGGTTACGGGTTTCTTAAACAATGATCTCGTCACATCCCCTAGCATGGCGCCGATTTTCATCATAACACTCCTAATGCTCTCAAGATCACCAGAATCACCAGCTGCGCGACAGCCGCCAGGGCGCCGAAACGCCACCACAATCCAACGGTCTGATCGATGCGCAAGCGGGCAAACAGAGATTGCAGCCCTGCCGTTACCAGCAGCAGCAGCAGGGTCTTCCACAGGAACGCGAATGGATTGCCCAACCCGCCCAGGTAAAACGCCGCCACCAGGGTGAGACCAATGAGCAGTTCGGCATCTTTGCCGATGCGGAACAAGCCCAGTCCGCGCCCGCTGTATTCCGTCAACGCGCCAGAGACAATTTCCGTCTCGGCTTCGGGTGCATCGAAGGGCGGCAGTTCCAACTTGCCCATCAACCCGATGATCGCCACCAGAAAGCCGATGGGTTGGGTGACGAGCATCAGGGTGTGCGCATGGGCATAATTGTTGATGCCGCTGATCTGCCACGTGCCCGCCGCAATCGCCGGACCCAACAGCGCCAGCATGAAAGGCGCTTCATACGAGAAGAGCTGCGTCAGCGTACGCGTCGCGCCGATCAATGAGAAGCGGTCTATTGTGTTGGCGCCTGCCAGACCGATGCACAGGGTCATCACACTGAGGAGATAGAGGGTGACGACCAGGTCACCGCGGAAGCTGTACGAAGGCGCCAGACCCGCCATGGGCACATACAGCGCCGCCGTCAAAGCTGCCGCCAATGCCACCACCGGCAGTGCATTGAACAACCCCGAATTGACACCCTGCGGAACCACTTCCTCTTTCGCCAACAGTTTAAACAAATCTGCCAGCGGCTGGAACCAGCGCGGACCAATCCGGTTCTGGTATTGGGCAACCAGTTTGCGATCCACCCATTCATATACCAGACCCCCCAGCAGAACGAACAAACCACCGGGGAACACCAGAAGAGCGAGGATAGTCAGGGTAGTGTTCATCGATAGTACTCGATTCCGTAACGACGCAGGTCTTCCCACGTCCAGGCTTGTAAATCAGCGGCGCCGCGATTCACCACCACCGTGCGGTCGTTGCACGAGAAGCACGGGTCGATGCCCGCCAGAATCATGGGCATGTCCGCCAGTTTATGACCCACAGCCGTCTGCATGACCGATGCCCAGTTGCACAGGCTGGGAGTGCGAACCTTCACCCGCTCGGGGTGATCGGTGCCGTTGCTCTTGATGTAATAGAACAGCTCACCGCGCGGGGCTTCCACCCGGCTCACCGTTTCTCCTTCCGGGATGCGGCGCGGCATACGGACGGTCAATTCACCTTCAGGAAGATGATCGAGGATCTCACGGATCAGCCGGTATGCCTCAAACAGCTCTTCCATGCGCACCACAAAGCGCGCCTGTAAATCGCCCACCGTGGATGTGATCAGATTGACCGGGAAATCCGGATATCCGGCGTAGGGAGCATCCACACGCACATCCCGCATCACGCCAGAGGCGCGTCCCGTCGGACCGATCGCGCCCAGCCGGGCGCCGTCTTCCGCCGACATATACCCGACGCCCCGGGTGCGTCCCAGCAAGGTCTCATCGCTGTTCACCACATCCAGATAGTGAACCGTGCGCCCTTCAAGAAATTCGATGCCTTTCAGGATCTGATCGCGCAGCGCATCGTTTACATCGCATTTCACGCCGCCCAGCACATTGGCAGAATAGTTCACGCGGTTGCCCGAAATGGCTTCCAGAATGTCCATTACGGTTTCGCGGTCGCGCCATGAATACATGAACAGGGTGTCAAAACCGCCTTCATGGGCTGCCACACCCAGCCACAGCAGATGGCTGTGAACGCGTTCGAGTTCCGCCACCAGCACACGAATGGCTTGCGCCCGCGGCGGAACGGTTACGCCTGCCAGTTTCTCCACACCCAGCGCGAAAGCGGTGGCGTGCACATGCGAGCAGATGCCGCAAATGCGTTCCAGCAGGTACAGATCCTGAGCGTAATTGCGTTCTTCGGCGCCTTTTTCGATGCCGCGGTGAACGTACCCCAACCGCACCGTCGCGCCGGTGACGATTTCACCGTCCACCTGAAATTCAAAGTGACCGGGTTCCTTCAGCGCGGGATGCTGAGGTCCAATTGGAACGACAAACGATTTTGGATTCGAATTCTCAGTCATCCTCACGCTCCTTTTTCGATTTCTGCCACGATCTGCTCGCTGGTCAGCGCTTTCCGCAGCGGATACAACCCCTGCGGGAAGTTTTCTGGCAGCACCAGACGATCGGTGACGGGAGTTCCTTCGACCACAAAGCCAAACATTTCCATCAGTTCGCGCTCGAAAAGCGTGGCGGTCGGGATTACGCCGCATACTGTGGGGATTACGGGATGGCTCACCGGCACGCTGACTCGCAGCGTGACAACCGCCGCGCCTTCACAAAAATGATACAGCGCTTCCAATTGCTCTTCCCCTGCCGGTTCGCCTTCCGCCGGTGCGGGCGCCGGATGATCCAACCCGGTGAGGGCAGAGAGATAACCCCATCCGGCTTCCACCAACGCTGCCGCCGCGGCGGGCAGATCTTTGACTGCCAGATACACATCCAGGCGGTTGGCTTCGGGGCTGCGAGTTTCCGCCGTCCAGGGCTGTAAAACCTCGGCTGCGGTTTTCATTGCTGTTTCTGTATCCATCTCGCCTCCTCCCTCTACGCCTTTTCAGGTGTAGATTCTTTGTGCGGCTTCAGGGTTGCCAAAAGCTGTGCCACACCATAGATGATGGCTTCGGGACGCGGCGGACAACCGGGAACATATACATTCACCGGAATGACCTCGCCAATGCCTCCCATCACGTTATAACATCCCTGAAAAGTTCCCCCAGAGATGCCGCAGGAACCAACCGCGATCACGAACTTGGGATCAGGCATCTGCTCGTAGATGCGAACCAGTCGATCACGCGCCTGGCGCGTCACCGGACCGGTGCAGATCAACACATCTGCATGACGGGGACTGCCCTGTAATTTCACGCCGAGACGTTCCAGATCGTAACGCGGGGTCAATGTCGCCAGAATTTCAATGTCACAGCCGTTGCACGAACCGCTGTTGAAATGGATCACCCAGGGGCTGTTGATGCGCGCCCAGGTCCGAACCTTGTCCAACGCTTTTTGCCACGTGCTGTCCATATTGATATCGCCCATCAGGATTCGCTCCTCTCTTTTTACCGGTAGTATGACCGCTAACCCAGGATTAACGCGATCAACGCCAGGATCAGCCCCACCCCATAGACGCCCTGGATCGGGGTCAGCGTTCCGGTGCCGAGAACCAGCACACCCAGGTGGAGCATGGCGAAGAAAAAGGCAATGAGGAAGAAGGGGCGATAACCGGGTGCGGCTTCCGTTGTCGGCGCCAGTTCACCGCTGCCGTAGATCGTGCGTTTGAGTTCGCTTTCCTTGCTCGGACCCGCCAACGCCTTGCCCAGCACCATGATCACCAGTGTCAGAGGGATGTAGAGCAGAAAAGCAACAGGGGGTGAAAGTAAAATGTCCATGGTCTCTCCTTCTCTTTCAACCGCCGAAAGACGCCAACAAGGCTGCCCCTGCCGGACCCACCAGCCAGTTCATCATGGCGGGGTACACGCCAATTGCGATGATCAGAAGGGTGAATATAACCAGCGGGATCTTGATCAGCAGCGGCACCGGCGCGCCCTCCGCCACCACGTCCGACATTTTGGTACGGTACATGCGCGCGATGACCGGCGTATAGTAGACCAGGCAGAACAGGCTGTTCAAACCGGCGTAGATGATCAGCGCAATCATCCATGGATTTTGGGTCTGAATACCGGATAGGAAGATCTGCCATTTGGACATGAAACCCGCCATCAATGGCAGTCCGCCCAGCGCGAAGAGTGAAATGGTGATCGTAAAGGCTTCCAGTGGATAACGCCGCCCTGCCCCGCTGAGATCGTCCAATTCCAGCGGACGATCTTTGCCGCGCATGACGAGCAGCGCATACAGCATGGAACCCACCCCGAGAAAGGCGAGGCTCTTCATCAGACCGTGCGTGAAGAGGTGGAACATGCTGCCTTCTGCGCCGTTGATCTGGTTGAAAGTCACTGCCACGCCGATACCCACCAGCATGTACCCGACGTTCAGCAGGCTGGAATATGCCAGCATGCGTTTGATCTGCGTCTGGCGCAGCGCCATCAGGTTGCCCACCGTCATGTTCAACACGCCAAAGATCAACAGCATGGGACCCCAGGCGGTGGTGATGCCGCTCAACGCGCCCAGCGCCCGCAGCATGGCAACCATGCCCGTTTCAATGACGATACCCGACAGCATGGCGCTGATACCGCTGGGCGCCATGGAATGGGCGTCTGGCAGCCAGGTGTGCAGGGGGATGATGGCGGCTTTGACGCCAAATCCGATGACAAACAGCGCACCCGCTGCCATAAGCAGCGGCGAAGGCTGCGCCACCATGCGGATCTGCATCAGCGAAAGCGTGCCAGTCTGCGCAAATACCAGGGCGATGCCAAAGATCACCAACGCCGAACCGGTTGCACTCTGCACCAGGTATTTCACGCCCGCTTCCAACGCACCAGACTGTGAGCGGTAGAACGCCACCAGCATATAGGTGGAAATCGCCATGGTTTCGAACCAGACCCACAGATTGAACAGGTCCCCGGCGCACGCCAGACCGATCATCGTGCCAACCAGGATGGACAGCAGCGCATAATATTTTTCCTGACCCGGATCATGCTCCAGATAAGGACCTGAGTAAATCGCCACCAGCGTGCCCAGCAGCAGAGCAGTTGCCGCCACCATCAAACTGATCCCATCCACGCGCAGAGAGATCATGCCGTAGGTGGTGCTGTATGGACCCATCGCTGTGAAATCGCGATAAGCGTTATAGAACGGAACCCAGGAGCCGAACATCACGATCAAGATCGCCCAGCGGGCGGCGTTGATCTGTTTGCCGCTGCTCTTGGGATCATCCCCCAGACGACCGATCAAATAGATGAACGGAGCGGCTGCCAGGGGAAGCGCAATCAATCGAACAAAAGCAGGAATGTTTTGGATCATTGGTTACCCCCGGTCAGACGGCAAGAATCACGTAAATCAGCACGGCAACGAGCGCAATGGCGATACCCGCCACGTTCCAGCTCAACTGCCCGGTTTGCGAGTTCCGTACAAACTCGCTGAGGGCGTTCGCGCCTTTGATGATGCCATCATTGATGGCTTCAAAGCCAAAGCTGTCGGCAGCGATCTTCCCCAGTCCGTTCAGGCTGCGCGCCACCCCCGCCAGCTTTTCGCGCCAGACCCACGCCAGAATGCCCAGCGCAATCACCGCCAGCGCCACCAACGTATACGGCGTTGTAAGCACCTCTTTCAACAGCATCCACCCGCCTTCTTCGGGAAGGAATTCGGCGTGCGCCGGAAGGGTGCTCTTCAGCATATTCGCAAATGGGGCTGCCAGCAGCCAGGTCGTCAGTGAACCAAAAGCCAGTGGGATCAGCGCCACCCGCATGGCAGAACCGGCGTCGTGGGCATGCAGTTCGCTGCGCGGCTCGCCGTAGAAAACCATCCACACACAGCGGAAGGTATATAACGCCGTCAGACCCGCCACCAGCACCATGATGATGTACGCCCACAGCGGACCACCCGTCAAACCGGCTTCGAGGACCAGTTCCTTGCTCCAAAAGCCGTTCAGAACCGGCAGCCCTGCCAACGCCAGCGCACCGATGATGAAGAAGCTGCGTACCAGCGGCATCTTCTTGCCCAGACCGCCCATTTCGCGCATGTCGCGCGTCCCCACAGAGTGGATGACTGCGCCAGCGCACAGGAAGAGCAGTGCTTTGAAAACCGAGTGGCTCATCAGGTGGAACTGCGCCGCAAAAATGCCGCCCGCGCCCACCGCGTAGACCATGTAACCCAACTGGCTGATGGTCGAATACGCCAGCACGCGCTTCAGATCGTTCGCCACCAGCGCCATCACGGCAGCCATCAACGCCGAAAGCATCCCGACCACCATGACCGTTGTGGTCCAACCGGGGACGGTATGGAACGCCGGGTAAAAACGCGCCAGCAGATACACGCCCGCGTTCACCATCGTCGCCGCGTGAATCAGCGCGCTGATGGGTGTGGGGGCTTCCATGGCGTCGGGCAGCCAGGTCTGGAAGGGGAACTGCGCCGATTTCGCCGCCGCAGCCGCCAGAAAACCAAATGCAAAAATCGCCAACATGTTGGCAGGCATTTCGCCCGCCCGCGCCAGCACTTCATTGAGATCGTAGGTTCCCAGATAGGTGTATGCCAGCATACTGCCCGCCAGCAATCCGATGCCGCCCAACTGGGTGATGACCAGGGCTTTGATGCCGCCGCGTACTGCCTTTGGATCGTCATTGTGGAAGGCGATCAACGCATACGAACACAACGCGGTGATTTCCCAGAAGAAAAAGATCAACAGCAGGTTGCTGGTGAGCACCAACCCTGCCATGCCGCCGATGAAGAGCAAGACCAGGGAATAATATCGTCCCAGGTAGGCTTCACCCTTCATGTAATCCACCGAGAAGATGACTGCCAGTGAACCAATGACAGCGGCAACGACTGCCAGGAAAATGCCCATTCCATCGGGAACGAAACTGTAATTGCCAAACACGCTGCCCATGGGAAGCGAGAAAGCCGCCTGCTTGCTGGCGAAGGGAATCAGAGCCAGCGAAGCGATGCCCGATGCCACCGAGAAAACGACCGCCAGGGTGTGCTGCAAGCGGGGGTTTTCATCATTCGAAAAACGAAGAATGAGTGCACCAAGCCAGGAAATGCCAATGGTGAGGAGGATGAATATGGTTGCCATGTCTTACCTCCGCAGCCTGGAAAGCGCCTGAACGTCCAGTGTGCCCACATGACGGCGCACCTGCACTGCCAGCGCCAGACCGAGTACTGCAACGATCGTGTCTGCGACAATGACGGTCAGCGCCAACGATTGAGCTGTTGCCATCTGCCCCTGCAATCTACCCGCCGCAATCAAAACCAGCATGGCACCCTTCACCACAATTTGCAGTGCCACAATCACCTTAATCAGGTTGCGGCTCGCGAGGAGACCGTAGAGCGCAATGCCCAAAAGTCCCAAAGCGCCAACGAGGGCAATGTTGGTAATCGTGAGCGTCATGATTTTGTCTCCTCATGCCCTTCTTTGGGCTGCGCGGGCTCTGAAAGCAATCCCAGAATACCCATCACACCGGTGAAAATCAGAATCACCTGGAGCAAAACGTCCACGGAGCGGTCCTGCCAGAGTGACTGACCGACGCCCATCGCCACGCCCGGGTTGGGCAGCGGCACATTGAGCTGCGGAAGCGTCATCCACCCCAGCAACACCACCGAAAGGATAACCAACGCCCAGGAAAGTGGTCTGGGAACCAGCGTGCGGATATCGATGGCTTCGTCGCCCGCGATATTGATCGCGAAGACAAAAAGCACCGTGACCAATCCCGCACCCACACTCAACTCGATTACGGCGATTTCGGGGGCGCCCAGCAGATAGAGCATTAAAGCCACCAATGCGCTGCAGCCAGCCAGCCACAGCGCAGCGTTCAGCAACCTTTTTGCCCGAATTGCCAGAAGCGCGCACACCAAAATCCCCGCAACAATGATGATGTGCAGCAGCATGTTTCTCCCTCCTTGGGGAAAATCAAGACGTTAGTCGCTTAGTTAAGTTTATAACAATTGAATTGCAGAAAGTAATGTGTAGGTCATCTTAAATAAAGAGGAAATCATCATCATTTTTAATGACGATCGGTTTCACCCCACGTTCATGTTCCAGCCCGTGTCTGATGAAATTCAGTGCAGCAGGGGCACGGCAGTGTAAATTACTTCTCCCCTTCTCATTCTACGACCGTGCCCAGACAAGATTCAAAATAATCGAGGCGCGGCAGCAAACCCTCCATCTACCCACACCTGCCGCGCCTGAATGATTTAATGGATCACACCCATCAAGGGTTGGAACCCATACGCCCACATCACCCCCACCGAAATGCACAGCGAAAGCACCGCGCCCACCACGGTCTGCCAGAAGCTGTGCCCCTTCGCAGCCAGACGCGCCCAGGTCACCAGGGGCAGCAGCGCCAGGAGCGGCACCGCCACCAACCCATACAGATACATCATCACACCCACCGGACCTGCCGCCCCGGCAGCGTGTCCGCTGGCTTTGTAATGAAGAAGCAGATTGAAGATAATCAGTCCCAACGTCACCAGAGAGTAAATCACCGCCGTCGCGCGGAAGATGGAGGGCGCATGGATCTGGTGCAGCACCCAGACCCCCAGCGGATAGCTGATCATCATGACGACAAAACTGGCATTCCGCTGCCGCCGTACCACCTGCTCATGGTTCGGATTGCCAAAAGGAATGTAAAACAACAGACTACTCAATGGGATCAGGCTCACAAATACCAGGCTCCAGATCCATCCCTGCATCCGCTGTGGCGTATCTACCGGCAACTTGAAATAGAGAAAGGTCACCAACAGACCAGACAATACCGGCACGTTCAAAATCTGTGAAAAGACTTCGCCCACCACGCGTAAAACATTGCGATCTCTGGAATTGGATTTCGGCTGCATTGAGCGCCTCCTTTGAAAGTTTCAATGGATAAAGGATAACTTTCCGCCGCCGTTTCACCATGTGCCGCAGGTCACACTCGCCGTCCTGATTGCACCTGTGAGGGGCACAGACGTCCCATGCTTTGAAGACCCTACGCAGATTCTTCCACGTCAGCCAGAACGAACTACTCAAACCAGTTCCAGCCATTTTCAATATATATTCTTAATCTTTGATGAGAAATAAACAGGAATTCTTGCATAATCGGGTACAATTACGCTGTCTTTTCACATTCCGAACCAGTGAGGTAAGACCGCCGTCGATCGCCTTTCACCACGGCAGTTGAATGCAGCATGGACGTCAAAAAAATTCGCAAAGACTTTCCCATCCTGCCGGAAGGCGGGAATAAAAAATCGGTCGTCTACTTCGATACCGCCTGTCAGAGCCTGCGCCCCCAGGTGGTCTCCGATGCCATCACCCGCTATTACACGCAGGAATCGGCATGCAGCGGACGCAGTATGCACCAACTGGCTGCCGCCGTCACCCGCGATGTTGACCAGACCCGCGCTGCGCTGGCGCAGTTCTTCGGCGCGCACCGCAAAGAAGAAATCGTCTTCACACGCAATGCCACAGAGGGTCTTAATCTGGTCTCCAATTCGCTGGCGCTCAACCCCGGGGATGTGGTCTTGATCGGGGATAAGGAACACAATTCGAACCTCATTCCCTGGCAGAACCAGGCGAAAAAGCGCGGTATTATCGTCAAAATCATTCCCTCACGACCCGATAATACCTTCGACCTGGATGCCTATGAAAAAATGCTCGATCCGCAGGTCAGGCTGGTTTCGATCGGGTACACCTCCAATCTGGATGGTGTGACCATCCCCGCGGAAGAAGTGATCAAACGCGCGCACCGCAATGGATCACTGGTGATGCTGGATGCCGCCCAGGCTGCGCCGCATTACAAAATCAACGCCAAAGCGCTGGATGTGGATTTTCTGGCGGTCTCGGTGCACAAGATGCTCGGTCCTTCAGGCATGGGGGTGCTCTACGCAAAATATGCGCTGCTCGAAAACATGGACCCCTTCCTGGTCGGCGGCGACACGGTTGCCAATTCCACCTACACAGATTGTGAATTTCTGCCTCCGCCTGAAAAGTTCGAAGCCGGTTTGCAGGATTACGCCGGAATCATCGGTACGGGCGCGGCGATAAAATATCTGCAAGGCGTGGGCTTTGA
>JBDKTF010000478.1:0-8195 GCA_039680295.1 Anaerolineaceae bacterium | reverse complement strand
GGGGAGTAATCCGGCGGCAGCAATCGATAAACCCCTGCGGAGCGGCAAAACTCTCCAGATATAACGCAATGACAGCCGTCTCTGGGTCTTCGGCAAAATAATCCATCAACTCATTTTCATTGACATCCAGACGGTTGCCAAACCCGGCAAATGCCGAAATGGATGCGCCGGTCATGGAGGTAACATCCAGCTCGCCCATGGCTGCCGATCCACTCTGAGACAGGACGGCAATATTCCCCTCTGTCGGGCGGCGCATCCGTTCATACGGCAGAAAGTTCGTATCCAGACCGCCCGCCGGGTAATAAACGCCCAGCGTGTTGGGACCCAGCAGGCGCGTCTGGCTGCTGCGCAGCATCTCTGCAAGCTCCATTTCGAGCGCATGTCCTTCTTCGCCCGTCTCGCCAAAGCCACCCGCAATGGCGATCAGGGCTTTTACCCCCATCTGAATACATTCGCGGGCGGCGCTCACCGTGGGTCCGGCGGGTAAAGCCAGCACCGCCAGATCTGGCACTTCGGGGAGATTCAGGATGGACGGGTACAAAGGCAACCCGCACGCCGTTGACCCTTTGGGGTTAACGGCATACACGCGAAAATTCCCGTTGACGACCTGTTTCAGGACGATGTTGCCAACCTTGCCCTCCTGCGCCGAAGCGCCAATCACCGCCACTGATTCAGGTTTAAACAGTGCTTCGATATTATTTTCCATAAGTTCTCCATAAGTGGAAATCGTATGAAGCGGGTTGACGCCAGCAGCGTCGACGGATGGATGATCCCAGAGAACGCTCACTCCTCCAACCCATACCCCATTATTATACGGGAAAATTCCCCCTGTTTTCAATCCCGCTTTACGGGCGAGCGCCTCTGGCGCCAAGGGATGTTGGCTACCCCATCAACAAATAAAAAAGAGGAAGGCGATGATCTTTCTGCCTTCCTCCTTTTTCAACGCATGATCCCGGCTGCTCTACTCAGGCAGCCTTTCTTGCCACAGACATCAATTCGGCGACACGTTCGGGGTCCGTTGGAGCCTGGATGTTGCCGCCCTGCTTGAAATAAGAGCCCACAATCGCGCCGTCGCATACCGAGAGAATCGACGCAAGCGAACGCGGATTCACGCCGCTGCCAGCCAGCAAGGGAATGCTGACGACCTCGCGCACCTGCCGCAGATCGTCCAGAGAAGCGGGTTTACCCGTTCCCATTCCAGTGATGACCACGGCATCCGCCAGTCCGCGCTTTTCTGCATCCGCTGCCGATTCGGTGATCGGACGGTTCCACATGGGCGTGGTGTTCTTGCCCTGAACATCCGCCAGAATCGCCACATCTTCCGCGTACAAAGCGGTGCGCTCGCGGATCAAATCCGCAGAACTGGCAGGGATCAACCCGGTTTCAGAGATGGCAGGGTCGACAAACACTTCTTCGCGCAGGAAGGAAGCGCCCACAGCGCGCGCAACCGAAATTTCGGCATGATACGAATTGTAGAGAATATTGATCCCCACGGGAACCGACGCCTTCGACACCACCGCGCCCGCCACCGCCGCCATCGAAGCAATGGTAACCGGTGCAACGTCCCCGGAGCAGTAAGGCAAATCCCAGAAGTTTTCAACGATGACGCCATCCACCCCACCCTTTTGAAGGGAATCCAGTTCGCGCAGGGCGAACTTCGCCAGATCGGCATATTTTGCCCCTTTGCCTGCGGAGGTTCCGGGCAGTGCGGGCAGGTGGATCATCCCGATAATGACCTTTTTCGAATGAAACAGGTTTGTAAACTGGGTCATTTTAATTTTTCCTGTTCTCTTATTTTTTCACCGATAATTCTGCGATACCAACCACTCCCACGAACGCCTGACCCAGGATCGGTTGATCATTGGTTTCGTTGTAGAGGGACACATTGCCGCCCACCACCGGAATATTGGTTTCACGGCAGGCGTCTGAAATTCCACGGATGGTTTCAGAAATCTGATAAGCGACCGCCGGTTTATCCGGGTTGCCGAAATTCAAACCGTCGCTCAACGCCAGCGGGGTGGCGCCCTGTGCCTTCAAAGCCTCCGCGGCTTTAATGACCAGATTGCGGGCGCTGTTGTAGGGATCCTGGATCATTTCGGGTCCATTGGCGATGGTGTAGAGGAAAACCGATTTGCCGATCTCCGGAATGTCCATTCTCGAGCAGGCGCCGTTCTGACCGGGCAGCGCCGACGAGACTTCGACCTGGCTGGCTTTCTTCATATTGGTAAGCGATACGCATGTCGCTTCGTTTTTCTCCACCGTGAGCGTGCCGACGTTTTGCGCAGAAACCACCCGCCCGTTGGCGATCGTGTAACGCGGGAAACCATCCACCACGAGATCGACCGGAAGTTTTGCCACGACGCTGCCGTTCCGGCGCAGTACCGCCTGATTGCCGTCCACCACCTTGCCAATCACCGCCGCTTCCAGATGCGTGTAAGCCTTCAGGGTATTCAACACCGCAGCAAGATTTTCAGGAGACACAGCCACCAGCATGCGTTCCTGCGTCTCGGAAAGCAGCAGCTCGTACGCCGAAATATCGGGCGCGGTCATCGGAACCGCATCCAGATCAAGCTCCATGCCTTTTCCTTCGTGCGCCACCATCTCGAACGACGAACAGGTCAAACCAGCTGCGCCCATGTCCTGAATGCCGGTAAGAAGCCCGCTTTCGATCAATTCGATGGTTGCCAGCATCAGCTCATTGCCAACCAGGGGATCACCCGCCGGTGGATGCGCTTCGGTCTTCTCATCCATGCCCTTCGAGGCAAAGGCAGCGCCGTTGACGCCGTCTGTGCCGGTGCGTTTGCCAAAGTACAGCAGCAAATTACCGGATTTTCCCGCGCCGCTGGTCATCAGCGCATCCTTGCGCGCCAGACCCAATACGATGACGTTGACCAGTGGATTGCAGGTATAGGTGGCATTCGAAACCAGTTCCGTGCCCAAAGACGCCACCTTGCAGCCAGCAGCGTAATCGGCAGCGCCTTTCTGAATGGTATCGATCATCCAGAGTGTTTTTTCATCCGTCAACGGACCGCAGCGCAGCAGGGCTTTCACGCCCACCGGGCGGGCGCCCATGGCTTGAATGTCGCGCAGCAGCCCGCCGACACCGGTGCAGGCGCCGTCGTACGGAGCCACGTAGCTGGGGTGGTTGTGCGACTCGATTTTGAATACCACCGCCCAATCCTGATCGATGGATACCACACCTGCGTTTTCGCCTGGACCCTGAAGCACCCACGCCGCTTTGGTGGGGAACTGCTTCATTAAGCCGCGGGTATGTTTGTAGCTGCAATGCTCTGACCACATTGCAGAGAAAATGCCCATTTCCACGTGGTTGGGTTCGCGTCCCAACTGATCCACAATTCTTTTGACTTCCAAATCGTTCATTCCATAGTCTGATGCTGTAATCATGTTCTGTTTCCTGTCGTATCGTAAATAATATCGAACAACGGGTACTTGCTGCTCGTTTATCGCGGAACCAAATCCCTGCAAATTCTCAATGTTCGGGCTAGACCTGGCGTTGTGATTTTGTGCGGATAAATTTCAGAACCATATCCACTGAATTGGGAACGCCGCTCGTGGCGCCCACGGCAGACGCCGCCAGTGCGCCGACCGCATTCGCAAATCGTAAAATTTCGGACGGTTCATAACCACGGATCAACGCAAAAAGGAACGCCGCGTTGAAAGCATCGCCCGCGCCTGTCGCGTCGACGGCGTCAATTTCAAAGGCGGGCATCCTCAATGGATCTGAACCTTCACGGAACAACTGGCTGCCCTGCGCCCCGTTTTTCAGGACGACCCATATCACGCCCTTTTGATGTAGCCAGGCAGCCCGCTGCGCGTCGTCGTTTCCAACCGTCAGATTCGCAAATTCAACGTGATTAACAAAAAGGATGTCTGTTTGAGCCAGCACCGGCGCCATTTCAGCTGCGTGTTCTCCGATCAAAATCGATCCAGGGTCCATGCTGTTGGGAATGCCGAGCCGGCGCGAGCGGGTGAGCAGATCGAGGGCAATGTTATATTCCGGACCGTTCAAATGTAAACGTCCGGCAGCCTGCAGTGCTTCATCCGAGATGTCTTGCGGGTAAAAAGACAGGTTGGCGCCGCGGTAACAAAACAGGCGGCGGTCTCCATCCGCATCGATCAAACCAAACACCATCCCGCTGGGAATTTTTTCAACTTTTTTAATATGTTCAGCCGATACCCCCGCCTGCGTGAGCAAATCGATCAAACCGCTGCCGCTGGCATCCTGCCCAATGGCTGAATAAAAATCAACCGACAGCCCCAATCGTGTTGCGACAACCGAGGCGTTTGCCCCCGAACCGCCGAGATAACCTTCCAGCGGCGCAATTTCGACTTCTTCATCCACCTTTGGGAAAAATGGGATGCGACCCAAATAATCATAATTCAGATCGCCAACAACAAGTAAATCTTTGGGGGGGATGAGTGAGGTCATGATCGGCTTCCTTTATTTTTGAAATCAGACCTCACAGATCCTGAAGACCTGTGAGGTCTGGATGTGCTGCGAAATTACTGAGGCAGATAATCGTTGGTGAAGAGCTGTTCGACCGGGGTTTCGGTTTCGATCAGCTGATTGTCCAGCATGAACTTCTGGACGTTGGTCCACAGTGCGGCGTCCTGCCAACCATACACGTCGGTTTTCAACACGGGGATGGTAGCTTCCCAGGAAGCCTTCGCGTATTCGTGATCCAGCGCATCAGGGTAGATCTTTTCAAAGATCGCCAGCGCTTCGTCAGGATTTTCAACAGCGTACTGTACACCCTTCATCGTGGCTGCCATGAATTTCTTGGCGGTTTCGGGGTTGTTCTTCAGATATTCTTCCGAAGATGCGAACAGGTAAACGTACACATCCGGGGCGCCGAAATCGTGAGCCATCAGGATGGTGGTGTCCATTTTTCCGGTGACCTTGGCTTCAGTTTCTTCAGCGTTGGTAATGCCGCCGATCGCGTCCACTTTGTTGGCGAGCAGCAGCGGTACAGTGTCGGAAGTCGCAGGGAGAATGTTCACCTTGGAGGCATCCAGACCGGCATTGTTCATCATCGCCTTGAACAGGGACTGGTCCCATGTGTTTTCATACAGGCTGATGGTCTTGATGTCTTTGAGTTCTTTGACTGCGCCATCTTTGGGGAAGATAATGCCCCAGTTGTTATAGCGGAAGACTGCGCCGGTGGACACAATCGGAATGCCCGCATTGCGACCCAGAATGACATCCAACTGCGTGGTGTAAGCGAAATCTGCTTTACCGGTGGCAACGTACTTGGGCGGATCTGCAACCGTGGCGGGGATCACCGTGCTGACCGTCAAACCGACCTCTTTGTAGAAACCTTTTTCTTCAGCAACGAGCCACGGAATCCAGCCGACCCAGGGAGTGGGCCAGTCGCCAACGATCTTGATTTCCTGCAGATCGCCGCTGCCAGCGGCGGGGGCTTCGGTCACGGCGGCAGCTTCAGTCGCTGCAGGGGCTTCGGTAGCCGCAGGGGCTTCCGTTGCCGCAGCTTCTTCGGTGGCAGCAGGCGCTGCGCTCTGGCAGGCAGACAACAGAATTGACATCACCATCATTAATGAAACCAGAATCATCACTGACTTTTTCATTTTGTTGATATCCTCTTCAGAACTGTATGTTTATTGATCTTACAAGCAGTCACGTTAAATCTATTTCCTGTCCCGATTTTCAAGGGCTATTCCTTTTTCTCCAACGCAGGAGACAGGCGGCGCATCCAATCCAGGGGTTACTTTGTTTTGAGTTTCCTTCCTTTCTGCCACGGGATAATCATGTTTTCGGCGATCTGGGCAATAAAGAACATGATGATCCCCATGAGCGCGGTAACTAAAATGGCTGCGAACATTTCAGGGGTACGAATACGGGCATTCGATTGAAGAATATACGCGCCCAAGCCTTTGTCTGAACCAATCCATTCTGCGGTGACTGCGCCAATGACCGAGAAGGTAATGGCAACTTTGCTGGCAGAGGTCACAAAAGGAAGCGCATTGGGTAATTGAACCTTCGTGAAAATCTGCCAACGGCTGGCGCCCATCGACTTCAACAGGGTTATCAAATCCTGGTCACAAGAAACCAGTCCATCAAATGTGTTCACTGTGATGGGGAAGAATACAATCAGGGCGACGATGATGATCTTCGGCATGATGTTGTAACCCAGCCAGATCACCAGGATCGGTCCCAGGGCGATCACCGGAATGGTCTGCGAAATGACCACAATTGGGTTCAAGGTCCGGCGCATCACCGGGGAGAAGAACATGATCAGCGCAAGTCCAAACCCACCCACGAAACCGACAACCAGACCCAGAAGCACTTCTTCCAGGGTGATCAGCAAGTTTTTCCACAAGACAGCATACCGAAGAACGATCACTTCAGCGATGCGCGATGGTTTCGGTAGGAGGAATTCGGGAACCTTGAAGGCGATGGATGCCACTTCCCAGCAGATGATCAGGGCAGCGATCAACAGGATGGGAGGAAGTACCTCTTTGAGTTTATTGACAAATTTATCCATTTCTAGCCTTCCACCGATTGGGTTTCAGAATTGATTTTCGAGCTGTTGTTTTGATCGTTCATGCTCGATTCATGGCGAAGCAGGGAGAACAGGTCGGTGCGCAACTTTAGAATGTCCATCTGCCCCATCATTTCATAATCACGCTTCTCAGGCAGCGGGACGTGAATTTTGCGAATAATATTGCTTGGGCGGTGGCTGAGCACCAATACATCTTCCGCGAGGAACAGCGATTCATCCACATCGTGCGTGATGAAGATGATCGTCTTCTTGCTGTCGCGCCAGACCTCATGCAGCCATTCCTGCATTGCCAGACGGGTTTGCGCATCCAACGCGCCAAACGGTTCATCTAACAACATGACCTGATTGTCGAGCATCATGGTGCGCAGGAAAGCCGCCCGCTGGCGCATCCCGCCAGAAAGGAACTTGGGATAATAATTTTCGAATCCCGCCAGTCCGTATTTGTTGATATACGACATCGCCCGCGCTTTGCTCTCGACTTTGTCACGCCCCTTGATCTCTGTTCCCAGGGTGATGTTCTCGAGCACCGAACGCCACGGCAGCAATAAATCTTTCTGGAACATATACCCGACCAATCCGGTTCGATTATTGATTTTTTCGCCGTCCAAAAAGATATTCCCTGAGGTCGGCGGAATCAATCCGGCAATCAGGTTGAACAGCGTACTCTTCCCGCATCCGCTGGGACCCACGATGCAGACGAAACTACCCTCTTTGACCGCAAAACTGATGTCATCCAGAATGTGAATGGTCTTGCCTGCCTCCATCTTATAGCTCAGGCTGAGGTGATCCACTTTAATTTTGGGTTGGCTTGTGTTTTCTTCCATATTCCCTCAATTCATGGTTGAGTAACCAGGTAATGTAACAGATGAATCAAATGAAGCGCATCAGTCAAATCGGCAGTTTCAACTGGACTATGGTGATAGCGAATCGGGAGAGAAAGAGCCAGGGTGGGTATGCCGCTTCCTGAGTAGGGCACCGCGCTGACCGCCGTGCTCAAACCAACGACAATCTCGTGCTGCAATGGAATTTGAAGCTGGCGCGCGGTTTTTCTGATGGATTGCGCCAGGTTCTGATCTGGCACAAAAGAAATCTGCTTTCCGCGGATGGTGTCCATCCATTTGACCGCTGGACCCGCGCCGACCGCGATGCTCGACTGTTTATCCGTCAAATCCGGCGTATCAAAGGTTAATGTGCCGTCCACCCCAATGACAATTTCCGGTTTTACGGCATTCACCGCGGGCATGCCACCCATCATCATTGTTTCTTCCTGAACGGTGAACGTCAGATAGAGATCGCAGGAGAGGTCTTCCGGCTTCACCATCCCAGCGAGCATGAGCAGCACCCAACAACCCAGCCGGTCATCCAGAGATTTCGAGCAGATGTGCGTACCCGCAAGGCGTTTGAATGTTGCGTCCCAGGTCAAACCATCGCCGACCTGAACACCCATTTCGGCAGCTTCCTGGGCAGATGCGGCGCCAATATCGACATAAATGGCAGAAAGATCCGATCCGGCGCCATTATCCAGGTGCTGCGGCAACACGCCAACCACAGCCGGGAAGGAACCCGTTTCGGTCCACAGAGTCAGGGTGGCGCCCGGCAGCGCCCTCACAGTCATCCCACCCATGCGCTCCACGCGTAAATATCCATCGGGGG
>JBDKTF010000433.1:0-1661 GCA_039680295.1 Anaerolineaceae bacterium | reverse complement strand
AAGCCTGAAAGCACCGCCCACGACTGCGCGTTGACGTAGATCTGCCCATGCGCGTTGAGGTGAGATCCCAACGGCGCGCCGTCGGGGTCGTAATAACGGCGGTACCAGGCGCCGTCCCAGCCCGCCGATTCCACCCGCTGGCGCATTGCTGCATAATCCAGACGCAACTGCTGCGCTTCTTCTGTGTCGCCCAGCCAGTCGCACAATGCGATCATCTCCATCAGGGCGCGTCCGTACAGGTTGGCAGTGAACAGGGATTCAGCGCCGCGCGGCAAATTGACCGTATCGTTCCAATCGGCAAAACCGAGCAGGGGCAGCCCATGCGCGCCGACATCTCCGCGGGTAAACGCCAGCGCACGCCGCAAATGGTCATGCACCGTTCCGTTTTCCAGCGGCTGCCCGGCGGCATCCTTTTCATAATAAGAAATGCGCTCATCCAGAAAGCCCAGGTCGCCGGTTTCCTTGAGATATGCCGTCACCGCCAGCACCGACCAGAGGGCATCGTCGCTGTAATAATGCGGGCGGTCGGCGCGCTCCAATGAATCGCCTTCGCTGGCGACCAGCGACAGCGGATTGAACTGGTGCATGGCAGAGCCGTCCCGCTTTTGCACCGCCAGCAGTCTGCGCAGCAAATCTTTTCCCTGGTCGGGAATGCTCGCAAAAACCGCCATCACATCTTGATTGGAATCACGGTACCCAATGCCGCGCGTGCCGTATCCCAGTTGATAAAGCGATAGATCCCTGGACCAGTTCTGGGTGATGAAGCACTGGCGCGGGTTGTGAATGTTGAGCATGCGGTCGAAATCGGCATCGGGCGTGCGCACCTGCTGGTGCGACAGGTAATCCTCCCAGAATGACGCCAGCGCCTGCAGGGCGGCGTCCACCGCCTCGGGAGTGCAGTTCTTTCGAATCTGCGGCAGGGCTTCTTCGAGACAGGCAGCCTGACCCAATTGAGTGACCAGACGGCGGGTTTCGCCGGGCTGAATCTCACCCAGGGGGATCAGGAGCACGGCGAGATTATCACCGCGCAGCGCTTCGTGATTGCCCAACTGCGGCGCGTCCAGGCTGAGCGGGTGCCCCCACCCCCCATACTCGTTGGCGCCCAGAAACTGTTTGCGGTCGGTCTCATAGGAGGTCGAAGGCAGGTTGGATGTGAAGTAATTGACACGCAGATCGCGCATCATAAAGGCATACTGAAGCAGCACGCGCCCCATTTCAGTCTCCACAGCCCGGCTTTGCATGGTCTGCGGCACCCAATCCGCATTGGTAAACTGTTTCAGCGAATCGAAATGGCTGTATTCCACCACGGGCACGGCGTCCACCGTCAGCGGTTGATCTGAAAGGTTCGTGATGCGGATGTCGCGCAGTTCGCACATTTCGTCCTGCGGGACGAAAATGGTCACCTCGCAGCGTATTCCTTCCATTTCAGACAGAATACGCTGCACGCCCAATCCCACCCGGCACTCAAAACGATCCAACGGCTGAAGTCCGGGCACAAAGAAAGGCGTCACGATGCGTTGTGATTCGCCGCGGTGAAGGCGCAGATAGAGCGTTTCGCCGCGGAAGTCAGAAGCGGGCATTTGCGCCACGTAACGGGTGATGCGGTTCAATGCCGGGTCCTGGCTGCAAATCAGCGCGCCGCCGGTCTGATCCACGAAACC
>JBDKTF010000364.1:0-9648 GCA_039680295.1 Anaerolineaceae bacterium | reverse complement strand
CATGCGAGGGACAGAAGACAAGTATGTGCTGCCTTCCGAAGCAGAAACAGGTTCCTGGTCGTAAAATCTAGAACAATTGTACACCAATCTGAAGCCAGATTCAAGTAGTTAAAAGACCCAATTGATCATCAGATAACACACCTGTCTTTCAATGTACTCAAGAAAATATGATTAAAATCTCCATAAATGTCTAGATTTTCAGTTCAAAACAGCGGCAGACAGTTGACGGATGGGGTACAATAAGAAAGTAAATTTCTCAGAACAGGGGATATTTCCATGCGCATCACTCGTGACACCCTTCTTCATCTTGCCAGCGATACGGTTTCTCAACGCGTTCGTGTGCAGCGCGACATTGTCTCAGTTTATGCGACCGGTTCGCTATTATATGAGGAACCCCTGTTGGGTGGAGTCACCGATCTCGACCTGGTGTTTATTCACGATCGCGAACCGGCAGTGGAGCGCGAGATCATTCGCTTCACCGATGAAGTGACCCTGGATATCGCCCACCATAATCAGGACCGCTACCGCCAACCGCGCCACCTGCGCGTGGATCCCTGGCTGGGACCTGCCGTGGTAGAAAGCACCCTGCTGCTGCACGACACGCAGCACTGGTTTGAGTTTACGCAAGCCAGCGTGCGATCCATGTTTTTCAACCCCGAAAACGTATTGCACCGCGCCCGCCAGTTGGAAGACGCCGCCCGGCAGAACTGGTTCACCCTGCAGGCGCAGTCCAGCGGAGATGGCGCCCCCCTGCTGCTTTATTTCAAGACGGTTGGACTGGCTGCCAACACCATCGCCAGTCTGAGCGGCGCCCCAGTAACCGACCGCCGTTTCCTGCTCCATTTTCCCGCCCGCGCTGAAGCCATCGAACGACCGGGGTTGACCGCCGGGTTGTTGGGATTGCTGGGTGGCGGAGAAGCGACAGCCGAACGGATGAAAGCCGCCCTGCCAGACTGGTCTGCGGCGTATCTGGCTGCGGGAAAACAGCCGAGGGTCTCGCCGCGCTTGAATGCCTTCCGTCTGCCTTACTATCGCAAAGCCATGGAAGCCATGCTGGAAAGCGAATCGCCAGAAACCGCGCTGTGGTGCCTGCTGCGCACATGGTCGGCAGCCGTCAGTTATTTTCCAGAGGATGACCCCGTGCAAAAACCCTGGCTGGACTTTTGCGTTCAGCTCGAAATGGACGAAGCGCATTTTCCTGAACGGCTGGAAGCATTGGATGCCTATCTGGATAATATCGAAGAAGCCCTCGATGAATGGGCAAAAGAAAACGGCGCCGCATAAGGCGTCGTTTTCTTTATACAATCACAATGAAGATTATGCGAAACATGCCCCCATATCTGGTGTCCGAAAAATGAGTCCAACTTTCCTCTGTAGAGTCGTTTTCCCCATAAAACTGTGGATAACTCCCGAAAAACTGTGGATAAAACAGGCGACCTGTGGAAAAACCGCTCACGTGTTCGAAAATTGTTTCTTTCCAAAGCCAAAGTCACCCCCATATATGGGGGGGTGTTTCTGACTCTTCCCCTACATACATTTTTCAGACTTTATCCACAGAATCTATTCTTTTATCCACAGCAGTTTTCCTTTCTCCATCCACGCGCCTGTGTGGATAAATTTTGCCCTTCTCTACCCACAAATGGACAGACTCGTCATCGTAAACCCCAGATATAGGAGGGAAGGTCCTGTTTGTGCGTTTTTCTCCACATATCCACAGCCCCTACGAATACAACGAATCCATTAACTACTTTAAATGAATGGATTGATTCTCACCTCATCCCATCCCTCTCACCAAAGAAAACCCTTTCTGACCCCTTTTATCAGAATAAACCCAATCACCCCCTTGATTCTCATTTCAAAACCTTGTAAAATGAAATTCAGATTAACAAAGTTTCTGAATAATTAAATAAAGTTACAAGTTTTGCCCCGTTGTGTATTGATCCATGTCATTCAATTAAGTTCTTCGTAGAAGGGAGAGATCCATGGATATCATCAAAGTTTCCGCAAACTCCCGCACCGCTGCCGTAGCAGGGGCTATTGCCGGAGTAATCCGCGAACATCGTCATGCCGAAGTGCAAGCCATTGGCGCAGGCGCTGTGAACCAGGCAATCAAGGCATTGGTTCTGGCAAAGGGCTATCTTGAAAACGATGGCATTCCGGTGGTCTGTGTTCCCGAGTTCGTGGATGTTGATATTGACGGAAAAGTGCGTACTGCAATCAAGCTGGTGGTGGATCCGCGATAATTAAGAAAACTTCATATTAAAACGCCAAAGCCGGATACGGAGGTATCCGGCTTTATTAATTAAGAGGGGAAACGCTCAGCAGGCGGCTTCAGCCACTTCTTCAGGATCAAAAATGACTTCGTCCTTGCCGGTCAATTTTTCCTGCACTTTGCGTAAAATCAGGTCCAACTGGCGGGGATTGGCGACGTAGTCCAGGTCGTCCGCGGGGATGGTAAGCACCGGGCAAAGGGTAAAACTGGCAATCCAGGTTTCGTAGAGCATGTTGAGCTGTTCCAGATAATCCGGGCTGATGGTGCGTTCGTAATCGCGGTTGCGCAGCGCGATGCGTTTGATCAGGGTGGGCACCGAGGCGCGCAGGTAGATCATCAGATCGGGTGGGGGCAAAAAATCGCTCAAGACATGATAAAGTTCGCGGTAGGTATCATAATCGCGCGGAGAGATGTAGCCCTGCAAATACAGGTTGTGACAAAAGACCTCGGCGTCTTCGTACACGCTGCGGTCCTGAATGGCGGAACCAGGCTGGTTGAGGAGCTGGCGGTGGATGCGGAGACGGTGGGTGAGGAAGAATATCTGCGAATGGAATGCCCAGGCGGGCATGTCTTTATAGAAATCCGCCAGATAGGGATTGGTGGCAACCGGCTCAAAAAATGGTTCCCAACCCAATTTCTGGCAGATTAATTCGACCAGTGTGGACTTTCCAACACCGATGTTGCCAGCAACGGCGATGAATTTTTTCATGGTACCTCTTTTGGGGCAGGATCAGTTTTTTGCGCTGGCGAGTTCCTGATCAATGACCTGCTTGAAAGAATCAAACGGCTGCGCGCCGATGACGGCAATCCCATTGATGAAGAATGTGGGTGTGGATTGAACGCCCAGATTGGCGGCAAACTCATAATCTGCCTGCGCTTCTTTCACATATTTATCCGATGCCAGGCATTTCGCAAACTTGTCTTCGTCCAGTTTCAGATCTTTCGCGATTTGTGCAAACCCCGTATCGTCGAAAGAATATTCTTCTGAAAACAGGGCATCCTGATATTCCCAATATTTCTCCTGTGCTCCGGCGCACCCGGCGGCTTCAGCGGCGGGCGCAGCTCCGACATGCCCGCTCAGCGGAAAGTCGCGATACACGAAACGGACCTGATCGGGGTATGCCTTCAGAATTTGCGGCAAAACCTCATCATGCCATTTCTTGCAGTAGGGGCATTGGTAATCGCTGAATTCAATGATCGTAACCGGCGCATCCGTCGGACCCATGCTGGGATCGTCGTCCACCGGCACATCGTAACGGGTGGTCCCTGTCGCTTCATCTTTCACGGCAGTCTGGGCGGAATTTTCAATCTTTCCACCCCATAACAAATACCCAACACCGATCCCCAATAAAAATGCCGCAGGGATCAACCAGGTTAGCAGCGAAGCCCGTCGGGCGTAGCTGCGCTCGGCGCGAGTCAGATGGATGGATTGTGCATCAGGAGGGGGAGGTGTTTGCGGTTTCATGGGTTCATTATAACATGGGCAAAAATGGATTTTACTGCGGGAGGTGAATCTGATCTTCACGTTCGATGATGTCGCACCCCGGCGTTCAATCCACGGGAACCTGTCGAATTTAAAATCAAAAAGAGTGCGCCGAAAGACACACTCTTTTGATATTCAATCGCTGTGAAGTTACGCAACAGGGTGCGGGGCTTCGACCGGGCAGGTCTCTGCGCAGGTGCCGCAGCCCGTGCATTTTTCGGGATCGATCACGTATTGGGTATCGCCGGCGGAAATGGCTTCTTTGGGGCATTCAGATTCACAGGCGCCGCACATAATGCAATCACTGCTGATGGTATAAATGGACACAGTTGCTTTCCTTTCCATTCAATGGAAGTTGTTTTTATTCTGGTAGAGAATAACACAGGCGGGGTCGTGAGTCCAGAAAAAATGTCAGAATCGGCGCCTGTCATTTGTCATAAAATATCTCATCCATTTTATGGATGGGAATGTGTATCTCAACGCGCCAGAGATGCAATCAACATATCCATGGAGACGTCCAGAGGGGCGCCGCCGGATTTGCTTTCCTCGTCCATTTTCAGCAGACGGTGGTAGATATCTTCCAACCGTTCGAGGGTAAAGCGGCGCGCCTGCCCCGCCAGTTTTTCGGCAACAAATGGATGCAGGTGCAGTTCTCCGGCAAGCGCCTGCGAATGGATGCCGTCATCCAGCGCCTCGCGCACCTGCAACAGCAGGCGAAACTGGCGCACCACCATGCCAAAGATCTGGATGGGTTCCTGTTGGTCGAGCAGAATGTGCAGATCACGGCTGGCGAGCCGCCCGTTTCCGCTGCCCATGGCGTCAACCATCTCGAAAATATCCGCCTGTCCCATCTGGGCGGTGAGCAAATCGACGTCTTCCAGTTCCACAGGACGCTCAAAATTGACGTAGGTGAGCAGTTTGATGATTTCGTTGGATGCCATGCGGGTGTCGTTGCCCACCTGATTTGACAGCGCCGATGCCGCCTGCGGACTGATCTGCCCGCTTTCGCGCTGCACCCGCTTTTGAATCCAGGCGGGCATATCCCGAAGCTGGGGCAGGGCAAATCCGGGACGTTGAATGGCGGGCATGGGCGGTTCACCCGGGAACTCGGCTTTACCCCACTTTACCAGCCAGTGTTTTTCGGTGAGTACGTCCCATTCCCAGACCTTGCCGCGTTTGAAGGGCGCATCCCAGAGGGAGAGCAGCAGCACTGTGCTTTCGGGCAGCGCATCCAGCAGTTCGAGAAACCCATTTTTGTCCATTTTTCCGCGCTGGCTGGCGGATACACTTTGCGGCGCGGATTCTTCTTCATCGTCGGTGTTTTTGCCCCCCTTGCGCGAAAACGGCGCCAGAGCATTCTCCACGACCACAAGGCGGTGATCCGCCAGAAAAGGCACCGCCAGAACGGCGCTGCGCAGATCATTGAGGGTGATGGCTTCACCCGACAGGCGCGTGAAATTCAAATCCGCCGTGGATGGGTCACCCAGTTTGCGGATTTCTGTTTTGATGAATTCCTGAATGGCGTCCTGATCGTCGCCGTGAACGATGATGACCGGCATGGTTTATCCCCAGGTTTCGATGCGGTGCGTTCGGAAGTTTCCGTGTTCTTCCATCCGGATGGCGCTGATTTCCATGTCTCCGGGGTCGCCGCTGGTGGTGACGACCGCCTGAATCTTGGGACCGAGCGGTTGGGCGAAGAACAGGGCGATGGTCGCCAGCATGACAGACGTGGGCAGACGGTCCCACTGATCCCGCCCGCGTTTGCTGCCCAGCATTCCCAACCAGGCGGCTGCGCCTGCCAGCACCCCGGCGGTGATCAGGTTGGTGCCGCAATTGGGATGCACTGCCAGCGCCCGTTCACCGGCGCGCATGCGCGCCAGCGCCTGTTCCGCCGCTTCAAGCACATCTTCGGTGGCAGCGGCGCCCAGTATCCAGAAGCCGCCCTCATCCGAGTGCCCCGCCAGGGGGGTGTGCGGATATTTGGCTGCAAGAATGGTGAGGGTGGCGTGTTCCAGTCCGTGGTTACGGCGGACACGGGAGAGGGTTGGGGTCTCCAGCAAAGATTGGAAGAAAGACATGGCGCCTCCTTGGGTATGGCTTCATTATACTCTAAGGCGGAGTCTGGTTTTCTGACTGGCGGCAGCGAATAAGGAAAAGCAGAAATTAAAACGGGGTCGACCGGATGATCGACCCCGTTTATGCGCGATGAAAACGAATGAACGCAATTATTCGGTGGGCAGATCTTTGATTTCCGGGGGCAGAATGGTATCTTCTGCCTCTTCGGAAATGGGCGATTCTGACTCGGCGGCTTCAGCAGCTTCGGCTTCTTCCGATGCTTTGGCTCGCTTCCACACCCACACCAGAAACACCACGTTGATCACGGTGAAAACGCCCAACGCGCCTTCGATGGCGTATTCGCTCATGCCCAGACCTGACAAAACCACGGTCAAACCGTCCACCAGCGCGTGATAGAGCACGGCGCCCCAGAAAATCCAACCGTTTTTCTTTACGATCGACAGCCAGACGATCACCGAGAGGGTGATGTGCAGAACAATCGCCATGACGCGTTCCAGCGCGCCGATCAGCGGCAGATGCCACGGCGTGCTGAAATACGCTGCCACCTGCGGATTGAGCATCTGCGGATCCCCGGAGCGCAGCACGAGCATGTAGATGAAGCTAGCCAGCACACTGGCGCCCACGAACAGGGCGCTTTCAATGCCGCCGTGCCCGATACCCAGGGTGATGGAGGCGGCGAAACGGCGGGCTTTGTCTTTCAGAGCGCGGTAGCCGATCCAGCGGGCGGTTTCCTCGCAAATACCGGCTGCCAGACCCAATACCACGGCGTTGAATGCCAGCTGGTATTGCATCGGCGGTGTGGGCAGGATGCCCTGCTGAAAGAGCGCGGTCAGCCCGTAGAGCAGCGGGATGTGCACCACCTGCGAACCAATGAAGGTCAGCACACCGATTCCGACCAGCTTCCAGGAGGTGCGGAAGCGGCGGGTTGCCCAGATCGCCAGCGCGATGGGAAGTCCAATTTCAATAAGAATGGCAATGGGAAATGTATAAAGCATCTTGATTCCTTTATGAGATGTGAATGATAGGATTATACGGGAAAAGCTTCGGGTTGCGTAACGAACCTGAATTTTCCGGTGAAAATCCGGCACGGATCGAAAATCATTCGAATATCCTACCATAACGAAAGCGAATCGATATCAATTCGGCAAAGATTGGTATTCTGTCCTTTCGAAGGGATCGGAACATTGATTTTTCAGGCACGCGATGTATAACTGATGGGTGGGTTGATGTTCGACCCGTCTGGCTCGTCAATAGAGATATAAATAAATAATAATACTAAATAAAATTATAATAAAGGTGCGTATGAGAAAGTTTAAAGGTGTGATGATCCAGGGCACGTGCAGCGACGCGGGGAAAAGTTTTCTGGTGACCGGATTGTGCCGGATGCTTTCAGATATGGGCTATAAAGTGGCGCCGTTCAAAAGTCAGAATATGTCCAATAATTCTTATGTCACGCTGGACGGCAAAGAAATTGGTCGCGCGCAGGGAGCGCAGGCTGAAGCCGCGCGGGCAGTGCCCAGTGTATATATGAACCCCATCCTGCTGAAACCCATGGCAGATACCCGCAGCGAAGTTGTGCTGCTGGGCGAAGTTTTCCGTCCGATGGATGGCTGGGACTATCACAAGGGCTTTACCATGGAAAAGGGGCTCGAAGTGATTCGAATGTCGCTGGATGAATTATCCAGAGACTACGACACCCTTGTGATCGAAGGCGCCGGATCTCCGGCAGAAGTCAACCTGAATGACCGCGAAATTGTGAATATGCGGATCGCCAACCTGACGCAGTTGCCGGTCATTCTGGTCACCGACATCGACCGGGGCGGTTCTTTTGCCAGCCTGGTGGGCACGCTCGAACTGGTTGGCGAAAACCGGCGCCTGATCAAAGGCGTGATCTTCAACAAGTTTCGCGGTGATATCGCCCTGCTGCAGGATGGGCTGGATTGGTTCGAACAGTACACCGGCGTTCCGGTGATCGGTGTGATGCCGTATCTGGAAGATGTCGCGATCGAGACCGAAGATGCGCAGAGCGCGATGCGGTTGGGGAGGTTCTCCACGCGGGAACCGCTGGATATCGCCGTGATCGGTTTGCCGCGCGTATCCAACAATACCGATGTGGAACCGTTCATGGCTGAAGAAGATGTTCGTGTCCGGATTGTGCGCCAGCCGTGGGAATTTGGCAGCCCGCATGCGGTGATCATTCCGGGAACCAAGTCGACACTGGACGACCTGCAGACGCTGCGCGATACCGGTCTGGATGAAATCCTATGCGCCTATGCCGCAAAAGGCGGGATCGTTTTTGGTGTCTGCGGCGGATACCAGATGCTCGGGGAATCCATCTGCGACGAGATTGGCGTCGACCGGGCAGACAGAGGCGATGTTCCCGGGTTGGGATTGCTGCCTCTCCAGACGCATTTCGAGGCTGAAAAAGCGGTTCGCCGCGTATCGGGGCAGATCGTCTACGACCGCTTCCGGGGCATTCCGGTGGACGGGTACGAGATTCACCTGGGTCGGACCATGTGTACCGGCGCGGCGGAGACGTTTATCTCGTTACAGGATCACCTGGATGGGGTGGTCAAAAACAATGGGCAGATCGTGGGCACCTATCTGCACAATATCTTCCATAATGACCTGTTTCGAAACCGCTGGCTGAACATGGTGCGCGAACAAGCCGGTTTTGCGCCGCGCGAGATGGTGGATACCTCGGCGCGAAAAGAGGAATCCTTTGCCCGGTTGGCAGATGCCTGCCGCAAATATCTGGATGTGGATGCAATCTTGAAGATGATGGAGATGGACATCTGAAAGGATGTCGCGGCGGGAACAATGAATTGGGTTCCCCGCAGACCACGCATGTTTCACGTGAAACAATCGGAAATAACAAAACGGGGATGTTTCACGTGAAACATCCCCGTTGGATTACAGCTCCTGCCTTCTCAAAATCAACCAGGCGGCAGTGACGGCGGCGATGACGACCGCCAGACTGACGATCAGCGCCGTCCAGCGGGGGTCAGCCGCTCCCAGGCTGATCTGCGCGCCCCAGTTGAGCAGTTCGGCGGGCAGTTTTTCGCTGAGCGAAGGAACCGCACCGATCAATCCCAGCAAAATCAGCACACCGAGGCTCATGCCTCCCGCAGCCGCCTGCGAACGCACCAATGTGCTGAAGAACAGCGAGAGCGCGGCGTAAACCAGCATGTACAGGAGCAGCATGCCGTTCAGCGCCAGCCATCCACCCATGTTCAGCGGTTCAAAGAGCAGCCAGGTGTAGGCGTAACCGCCCATTCCTGCCAGTGCCATGCCCGCCACGAAGGTGAACATCAACCCCCCGAACTTTGCCAGAATAAAACTGGCACGAGTCATCGGTTTGGAGAGCAGCATGGCTGCCGTGCCGCGTTCTTTCTCCTGCGCCACCGAGCCCATGCCCAGCAGAACCGCCAGAAGCACGCCGAACTGGCTGATGTTCTTGACGTATTGGGCAATGGCGTCTGCCGTAGTGGGCGGCGGCATCAGCGCGGTGAACTGTTCCATGCCGGGGATGGTGCTGAAAATCTCAGGCATGTAGCGCGCCATCAGCGGCGAGAGCAGCCCGAAGGCGGTGAACACGACCGCGACGATCAGCAGACGGTGCGTCCGGCTCTGTTCCATGATTTCTTTGCGTAATGCGACGATGAAGCTCATGCCGCACCTTCTTTCTGGTCCACCAGCCGCAGAAACACGTCTTCCAGGGAAGGATGGACGACCTCCACCCGGTTGATTGCCAATCCGGACGCCGCAGCGGCGGTAAGCATTTCCTGACGGCAGGCATCCACATCAGCGACGTGGA
>JBDKTF010000308.1:0-3340 GCA_039680295.1 Anaerolineaceae bacterium | reverse complement strand
CATACAGGCGCGCGTTCATCACGGCAATGCCCGCCTGATCGGCAATGGCTTGCATGAGCGCCAGATGTTCTTCGGTGAAAGTACCCGGCACAGGATGAACGACGGTCAACACGCCTACCAGCTTTTCACGCGCCAGCAGCGGCATACAGATGGCAGATTTGGCGCCCGTTCGGTCTGCGGCGTCGTCGGGGCGGCGCAGCCAGCGTTCGTCCTGACTGGTATCCGGCAGCAAAGCGGGCAGCCGGTTGCGCACCACCCATCCTGCCAGACCCCTATCCACCGTTTCCTGAAGTTGACGGGTGGTGTGGGTGTGCATCTGCGCGCCATAAACGATGGCAGCGTCAATGGGTTGTTCGCGGTCATCCAGAACGATGATCGAACCGCGCTCGCCGCCGATATTGCTGACCGAAAGGGAAAGGACGCGCTGCAAAACGATGCGCAGGTCCAGCGCCGTTGCCAGCTCGCGGCTGATGTGATAGAGCAGTTCAAGTGATGAGCGTGTGCTATCTCCGAGCATCCATCACCCCCCGTGTTCCTTAAAGGTATTTGATTCCGGCGCCGGTATTAAAGAGAACCACTTTTTCGTGTTCTCCAATCCAGCCTTGCAGCTCCAATTGGTACAGAGCCGCCAGGGTGGCAGCGCCTTCGGGTGCGGCGAAAATGCCTTCCTTGCGCGCCAGGTGATCCTGTGCGGAAAGAATTTCTTCATCTGAAACTGCGATTGCCAGACCACCGCTGCTGCGCAGCGCGTCCAGAATCAGCCGGTCGGCGAAGGGATAGGGCACCCGCAGCCCGGAGGCGACGGTATGGGCATTTTGCCAAAGCTCTGCGCGGCTGTCGCCCAGATTAAATGCCCGCACCACCGGCGCACAGCCTTCCGCCTGAACGCTCACCATACGCGGGCGCTTTTCGCCGATCCACCCCAGCGTTTGCAGTTCGTCAAATGCTTTCCACATCCCCACCAACCCGGTGCCCCCGCCGGTGGGGTAGATGATCACGTCTGGCAGATCCCAATGAAAGGCTTCCGCCAGTTCGTATCCCATGATTTTTTTGCCTTCTGCGCGGTACGGCTCTTTGAAGGTGGAAACATCGAACCAGCCTTCACGGGCGGCGTCGGCGGCTGCCAACTTGGCGGCATCATTGATCAAACCATCCACCAGATGCAGATCTGCCCCGGCTGCTCTTACTTCTTCCTGATTAACGTGCGGTGCATCCTTGGGCATATAGACATGCGCTTCCAGACGGGCGCGTGCTGCGTAGGTCGCCAGGGCGCCGCCAGCGTTTCCGGCGGTGGGAACAACCAGCGCTTTAACGCCCAATTCGCAGGCGCGCGACACGGCAGCGCACAGTCCGCGCGCTTTGAATGAGCCGGTGGGGTTGAGGGCTTCTTCCTTGAGATAGATGCCGGTGACGCCGCTGCTGTCGGCGATGGCGTTCAGCGGCAGCAGGGGGGTATCGCCTTCTCCCAATGTCACGCGGAACTGCGGGTTGCGCACAGGCAGCACTTCTGCCCAGCGCCACATACCCCGTGGGCGGGCAGCGATGATTTCGGGCGACAGGTTCTGCGACACCTGCTCGAGATCATACACGGCAAGAAGCGGCGAACGGCAGTCGGCGCAGATGGTTTGCAGCGTATCAGCGTCGAACGTCTGATCGCATTCGGGACATACGAGATGAGTGAGATAGCTTTGAGGTAAGGGGGTCATTGAATAAAGTATAGCACAAATCAACTGCGGTTCTGAAGACGCCGCACAGTATTGCAGCGCGGACAATCTAGGCGATCACAAAGCAGCGCGAGCGGGTCGGCGGTCAGCAGTTCGCGCACCGTGGTGATCAGGTCTGCCAACCGAATGGTTTGAATGGTGCTCTCGCCAATTTTCACCGTGTGCAAAGCTCCATTCAGATGGGGGGTGAGCGTGTTGAAGCCGTCGGAGCAGCCCGGATATGCCTGACATTCCCGCACGCCATCCGGAGTGAGCGCCCAGCGGATGAATTGTTTTTGTCCGGCGAGGGTTTCGGCATAATGTATGCTGGTGTTTACGGTCTGATCCACACCCAGCAACGCCACCCAGCCATCGGCTTCTGCCAATGCGCGCACCGGCGCCAGAGGCTCAGCCAGAGTTTGCGCTTCCAGCGCAGCGTCACAGCGGATCCCTGTAAAAGAAAGCAGCGGATGGTTTGAACGGCGCGCCTGCGGGTGCCTGCGCAGCGTTTCCGCTACTTTGCCGATCATCGTATCGGCAGGCAGGTCAGGAGAAAAAAACTCCGCCAGACGGTTGGCGTCTTTGCCGCTGCCGTATTCAAGCGCATTGTCTTCCGGTCCACTCTCGGGGATTAATTCGCAGCGGGTGGTGAAGGCAGGCATGATCAAGCCGCTGCTGGTTGCAGTCAATGCGCCGATGAGCGTATCGTAATCCCCGCGTACGTAGCCGAATGCTGAAAGCGATGCGTGTGCGATGACCGGCTGGTTACCGGTGAGCCCGGCTTCATGCAGCGCGCTGATGAAATCACGAAAGGTGGTGGTCATGCCGTTTTCCTCTCTGATCCAAAGCATTTAATGGTTTGCTCAATTGCTTGCAACGCCACAGACGATGGGCGTATCCGGAGCGGTTTGAGCGTTCAATGGCAGGCTGAAATAAGCGCTCGGGTCAAGCGTGTTTTCGATTTTCAATTCGTTGGCGAATTTACCGCTGCCGTCATCGCGCACAATGGAAAAATGCAGATGGACGCCCACAGGGTTGCTGGGATCGCCAGAATAATCGCCCTGCATGCCCAGCAGTGTACCTGCCTTTACGAAGACTTCGCTGGTACCCGCCGGGAATTCGTCTGCGATCATCGAAACGCCGTTTTTATCCGCCATGTGGGTGTAATACGTCCAGATCTGGCGCCCGGGGTTCAGCGGATCTGAAGGGATGCGAATGATCAGGCTGGATTTCCAATCTGGCAAACGGGTCAGATAACCGTCATAGGCAGCATAGACAGACGTTTCGCCTGCGGAAGTTCCAGCAAAGATATCGATACCCTGGTGGTGTTGACCGGGACGCCAGGAATCGTTCCACAGATAACCGATCAATCCGTCTGTGGGGAGCATGAAGGGTGCATTGTCGCAGCGGGTGCGTGCGATCACGCCCCAATCCATGTGCGCAGCGGGCGCGTTGATCCAGGCAATGACGCGGCGGGTGCGTCCTGAAGATGTGCCCAGGCGTTGGTAAAGCAGCCACCCTGCCAGCGCTGCCACCAGCACAGCGCCCAACAGCAGTCCAAGTCGATGCGGTTTCATCATTTGCCCATTATACCGAAGTTTCAACCGCCTCTCTTAAAATGAAACGCGATTCCACGC
>JBDKTF010000475.1:0-9628 GCA_039680295.1 Anaerolineaceae bacterium | reverse complement strand
GTATTCAGCGCTGTCCCCAGCTTGCGCAGCGCGGAGGCGGCGTGGGGATTCTGGCGTTCCATACGTGTTGCCAGCAGACGGGTGGCAAGATGAATCGCCATGGCTTCGTCCAGTGTGAAGCGCACATTCACCAAGTATGCCTGGCGGTCCACCTTCCATTTATTCCCATCCAGAAAATCAATGTAGACAGGACCCGGCAGGTTGGGCAGATAGCGGGTGATGGTGGAGCGGTGCACCCCCAGTCTGCGGGCAATCTCTGCCTGTGATAAACCTTCTGGATGCGCCAGGAGCAACTGTTCGATTTCTCCCAGCCGGTCCGATTTCCTTTCCGACGGGTTCTTCATGATGGCTTTGCCTTTTGGAAGATATGAACCTGCATTTTCCCCTTCATCAATAGATGAGAGTTCGATCCAACAGTTGCCACCTGAATCAGATCATACAATACAGGTGTTGCTGGGCGCGCAACAGATAGAAACTGGATGACCTTATTCTTTCAATGCCAAACGAAAATGCATGATAGCGAACACAAAATAACAAGCGACAATAACATACTCCCGAGAAGAAGCTTTTGCCCTATACCAGCCAGGAATCAATTGTGTAACGCTAATTTGAGGGATGATTGGGGTAAACCGCGATCTATTGTCCCCTTCGACCTAATATAAACCTTGATAAAATTATACATCCTTATTGGGATCCATACCTGGAAATCTCAATGGCATGAATCAATATTCTTTATTTCCCCGCAAAGGTAACGAGAGCCCCGACATGATTTCCGACTAAGATAGAAGAACTTCACGGGATCAGGTATAATAGCGCCCAGAAATTTGTTCATATTTTGGGTAAATCGTAGTCTATCCCGCCTATTTCGGATGGATACTTTCTTTGACGTTCAAATTTCACCATTGCCATCTGTTATTTTTGATGTATGATTAGCCGCGATGCCAAAATTTCGTTTGTTTAAACCGAAACAATCAACAAAAAAGGAAATTCCCACCGTTGGTGAAATGACCCTCTGGCAACATATCGGCGAACTTCGCAGCCGGTTGTTCAAATGTCTCCTGGCGATGATTGCTACTATCATCATTGCCAGCATTTTTGCCCAACAAATTATCAGTTATCTCGCGGTGCCCATTGGCGGTCTCGAAAAACTGACCTCCATCGAAGTTACGGAGAATATGTCCGTTTTTATGCGGGTAAGCCTGTTGGGCGGATTTATTCTGGCGCTGCCAGTGATTGTCTACCAGATAGCGGCTTTTGTGATGCCGGGATTGAAGAAAAGCGAACGCAAATATGTTATCATGGCGATCCCGGCGGCATCGATTCTATTTCTTTGCGGTGTCGCATTTGCTTTTTACATTATGATGCCCGCGGCAATTCCGTTCCTGACGGAATTTTTGGGAATCAACACCATTCCGCGCCTTTCGAATTACATGTCTTTCGTCACGAATTTAATGTTCTGGATCGGAGTGTGTTTTGAAACTCCGCTGGTGATTTTTATTCTGGCGAAACTGGGCATTGTCTCGGCGGGCGCCCTCGCCAGGCAGTGGCGTATTGCGATTGTGATTATTGCCATTGTGGCGGCTGTTGTGACCCCCACAGCCGATCCGATCAACATGGGGCTGCTGATGCTGCCCTTGATGGTTTTATATCTTTTGAGTATTGCGTTGGCTAAAATTGCCCGGCGAGAGCCAAAAGTCCGGACAAAAGCCGCAGTTTAACGAATATTAAAATGGGGTGTTCCCCCGAAAAAGGAGTGTTTACAATGCGTTTAGCAGGTTTAGGCGGTTGGGAATGGATTATTATTCTGGTGATCGTTCTTCTGGTGTTTGGGGTAGGACGAATTACCAAGGTGTTTGGTGAATTGGGCAGCGGCATTCGTTCTTTCAAGAAGGGTCTTGATGGGGACGATGCGAAAGAAGAAAAACCCGAATCGAAATCGGAAGACAGCAGCTCAAAATAAAACTGTTCTGATTACTCGGTTTTTTCTTCAGCGGTATCCGCTGGCGTAATCGTGTTTGCCGAATCAGCCGGTTGACTTTCAGCAACATTCTCAGACCGTGGCTCAGCGCTGGTTATTTCTGGCGTTTCAGGTCTGGGTGATGAGGCGGAAGCAACCGGCTTTGATTCCTTTTGGGCGGTTAATTTATCCAGTGCGGCATCGTCCAGTGTGAAATTGCGAATTTCTTGACCGGTTTTTCGCAATTCCTTTAGATCCTCATCCAGACCCGCTTCGCGGACAATGCGGGTTGGAACATCGCGCAGTTCTTTTTGCGTGGACATTAAGGTTGCCCAAATGGGAGAATGGATTAACTTCCGTATGGCTTTACCAGCCGACGCGGCAGTCTTGACCATCCCATCGGGACCCAAAATGATGAGGGCGATCAATAAGATAAATACCAGTTCGCCGATACCGATTCCGAAAATATTCATTGTGCTTAACCCTACGCTGTTTTGTGTCTTGCGCGAGACGAATTTACATCAAATGTTCTGGCAGGTTTCATGAAACCCTACCAACTCTTCGTGCATATTGTATTATAACCTCTACCAGAACGGCGAAATTTCATCACAATCATATCATACGAATGGTTGATATTCTGGGCAACGAATCCACGCAATCAGGTAAGTTTTATGGGGTTATCCGGGGCATTCAGCCGAAGCGCGTTATAATAGGCGCTGGTTTGTGTTGTTTGGACAAAACGAATCAATAAAATGTAATATAAGTTTATAAAGTAATCAATGATTTTTTATTTCTTGTATGGATTATCCTTTTTTGGATTGGGGCTGGCAGCTTATTTGCAGTTGCGGCGGGGGGGTGATTTTCCACTGCGCAAATTGCTGCCCTGGCTGGCTGCATTTGGATTCACTGCGGGCGCAGTCGGCTGGGTGGATATGTTCCTGGTCAACGAAACCAATGTCGAGATGGTGCGCATTTTGGAAATTGTGCGCATTGTGCTCCAGCCTCTCTCGGGGTTAATCCTGTTTATCTTTGGGTGGGGAATATTTGCCCGTCTTCAACCGCTGCCATCCTGGACGGTTTTTGTGCCCGGCGTTCTGATCGTGCCGCTGGCGTATGCCTTCACCTATGCGCTCTCGACCTTTGTCACTTCATCTCCGGTGGAAATTCCCATCGATATATGGTCCCGTTATCTGCTCTACCTGCCCGGCAGCATCATGGCTGGGGTGGGCTTTTTGCGCCAGTGGAACACGCAGCGCAAATTGGGCTATACAGATGTCTCCAAATTGATGCTGGGAGCCGGGGTGGCTTTTTTGTTTGAAGCCTTTGTGATGGGCATGGTGGTACCCGCCGCGCCCTATGGACCGGCGTCTTATTACAATTACGACCGCGTACTTGCCAACGCGTTGAGCGGTGAAATTACCCAGAATACCACCATTTCTTACGGGCTGACTGCCTGGCTGGATTATCAACGTATCCTGGAAGTGACAGGTCTGCCGATTGAGTTCTGGCGCATGCTCTCGTCTCTTGCCGTGATGGGCTTTGTTGTGCGCGGGTTGGATGTTTTCGAGGCAGTGCAGCGGCGCCAGTTGCAGATGTTGCAAATGGAGCGCGATCGGGCACAGCAGTCAGCTTTCAATGCGCAGATTACCGCGCGCCATACGGCAGAAAGCTGGAGCGATGCATTGGTGCGCATCAGCAGCCGCATTGCCGAGTTGGAAGATGTGGACAGTATCCTTGTTTATATCATTACCAGTGCCCGGCAGTTGTTGAACGCCGATTTTATTGGTCTGGCATTGGCTGAAGAAGATGCAGCGCACCTGCTGGTGAAGTATTACGCCAACGTGGAGCGGGCTGAATCGGTGCACGATGCAGTGCCTGTGGAAAATCCATTGATTTCCTATGTAATGACCGGGCAGTCATCCTACCGTTCCAAAGAAAACGAACCCAGGCGACGATTGGAAGATATTTGCTTTTTTGGTCCAAAAACTGCCGGTTCGGTCGTGGCGGTCCCCCTGAACCTGGATACGCAGACCATCGGTGTTTTGTGGGCGGCGAGATTTGAACCGCATGTGTTTTCAGAAATGGATTTGATCTGGCTGGAGTGCCTGTCGGATCAGGTAATGATCACGGTTAAACACGGCGTCATGACCTCGCAGCTTCAGACCCTTGCCATCACCGAAGAACGCGGACGGATCGCGCGCGAAATGCACGATGGGCTGGCGCAAGTGCTCGGATATCTTAACCTGCAGGTACAGACGGTCGAATCCTTTTTACAGCAGGGCAAAATGGACAAAGCTCAGCTCAAGCTGGACCAGATGCGTGATGCCGTGCAGGCAGCCAATGCAGATGTGCGCGAAAACATATTAAGCCTGCGCACGACTCTATCCAACGATAAAGGTGTGGTGCCATCCATTCAGGAATATCTGGAGGAGTTTGGACTTCAGGCGCACATCAAAACACACTTTTCAAACGAAGCCGGTGAGGAATTGGATCTGGCGTCGCTCGCGGAAGTACAGCTGGTGTGCATTCTGCAGGAGGCGCTGGCAAATGTTCGCAAACATGCACAGGCGGAGAATATTTCGGTCAATCTTCGTCGGCAGGGAACAGACGACAAGCCATCCATCCTGATGGAAATTATTGATGATGGGGTGGGGTTTGAAACCGCTGCTCAGAAGCGCAGTTTTGGTTTGCAAACGATGCGAGAGCGGGCTGAGAGTGTGTATGGTTCCCTGCGGGTCTGGTCGGCACGCGAACAGGGTACGCGGGTGGAGTGCCGTATGCCGTGTGTATATCATGAACAATTCCACAAACCCGATTTTCTCTTTCAACAAGAGTAGACGATGAATTTACGTGAATGGGCATTACCTATCTATACCATTTTGATGCAACTGGGCATTGGTACCCTGCTTGTTTTGTGGACCATTCGCGCAACGATCCTGAAGCAGTATAAACCAGTGGATGTGGACAGGATTCTGCGCAAACCAGTACTGATCATATTCATCACCCTGATGACTGCCATGCTTGGCTCGCACATGCATCTGAGCAACCCGGCGGTATCGTTCCTGGCGATCTTGAATTTGCGCCATTCGTGGTTGAGCCGTGAAATTTTCTTTACGGTGCTGACGTTTCTGGCAAGCTTTTTGTTGATGTATTACACCTGGTTTTATGTGGGAGAAAAACAGCGCATAAAAACCATCCTGGGTTGGGGTGGGGTGGTCATGGGGGTAGCCAGCATATTTTCCATGTCGAACTGTTATTTTCTGCCGAGTCAGGCTGCCTGGAATCACCCGACCACCATGCTGCTCTTCTATTGTTCCATGCTGATCCTGGGCGCCATATCCGCCTTCACCATTCTGGTGATGGACGCCATTTTTGCAAACGATCACGAACCGGAGCTAGCGGAAAAGCGTTATGAAATTTTGCAACGCACCGGCGGCAAAATGGTCCTTCTGAGTGTGGTGATCATGGTGGCGATCGTCGGCATGAATGCAATTCGAATTTTCGGCGATATGGCAGCTCCGACCGATGAATTGGCGCAGACAACTTTGACCCTGCTCCTGAATGTCTACCGTCTCTTGTTTGATATGCGCTTTATCACCCTGTTCGCAGGGATTGGCTTGTTTGCGCTGGTGGTTTTCTGGCTGGTTAAAAAGAAAAAACCGCTCAAGGACCTGGTTACCCCGACCTATGTAACCTGCCTGCTGCTTTTGATGGCAGAAATTATGGGGCGGTTTCTTTTTTATGCGGCGCATGTACGTCTGGGTATTTAGCCCGGAGAGAAGGAAGATGACATGACAATTAAAGTATTGATCGCCGATGATCACAAATTATTCCGGCAGGGATTGATGGGTTTGATGGAAACGCGTGAAGACCTGGTGGAAGTGGTTGGCGAAGCTTCCACAGGACGCGAAGCGCTTCAACTTGTCGAAACCTTGCATCCGGAAATTGTGTTGATGGATATTTACATGCCCGATTTGGATGGATTGCAGGCATTAAAATTAATTCGCGAACGCTTTCCATCTGTCAACGTGGTCATGCTGACCTCTTCTGAAAGCGACGAACATCTTTATCAGGCGGTTCAGTACGGCGCTTCCGGTTACCTGCTGAAGAATCTGGACGCCAGCGAACTCTTTGACCTGATCAGCGGCGTGGCGCGAGGTGAAGCCGCGATGACCCGTGAAATGGCTGCCCGGTTGCTGAAAAATGTCGCCAGACGCACTTCTGACCCGGAACGCGGTGAGGAACTCTTGACCGAACGAGAGTTGAGCGTGCTGCGTCTGGTGGCAGTGGGCGCCAGCAACCAGGAAATTGCCGACAAATTGTCGATTTCGATCAACACCGCCAAAAGCCATATTCGCAGCATTCTGGAAAAATTGCAGTTGGAAAACCGCACCCAGGCTGCCAATTATGCAATTCAGCGCGGACTCGTCTATCCGGAGCACCATTAGGCGTCATCCTTTCGAATGATGCGAAACTTATCCCAAAGATAAATCGGAATTATCCCCATTGGGGATGAAATCCGTTCTGAATTTGGGTATAGTCTGACTGTGAAAAACTGAACGAATTGTTGACTTTCGGTTTACATAGTCAGGAGGTGCCTTCTTTTTGGAATTTTGTCATCGCAACCAATCCTCGTCATGGATCGAAATGAGTAACCGCTATTCAAATTCAATATTTCTTAAGTTTGAATAAGAAGTACCTGAAAGGGCTTTTTATGAGTGATAAAAATTTTATTACCAAAGCTTTGACTGAAAATGTCCTCAGCCGGCGCAGTTTCATGAAATGGAGCGCTGCGTTGGGTGGCGCGGCAGCCCTGGCTGGCGGTATGAACTACGGCTTGAAAGCTGTGGAGGCTGCCACTGAAACAGCCGAATCCGACGGAAAATGGATTCCGGCGGCATGCTGGCATAACTGCGGCGGTCGCTGTCTGATTAAAGCACACGTGGTGGAAGGTGTTGTTACGCGGGTAAAAACCGATGACACCCATGAAGATGAACCCGATTATCCGCAGCAGCGCGGCTGCGCGCGCGGGCGTTCTCAACGCATGCAGACATTTTCCATGGATCGGTTGAAATACCCGATGAAACGCAAGCATTGGGAACCGGGCGGCGGACAAAAAGAGCTGCGCGGTAAGGACGAGTGGGAACGGATCTCATGGGAAGAAGCCCTGGATCTCGTTGCCAGCGAATTTAAGCGCGTCAAAGAGAAATACGGCAATAAGGCAATTCTGTCCAAGAACAATCCAAGCTGGCTGGCTGCTTACGGCGGCAATATGACCATCTGGGGGACCACGTCCTCTGGTTCATGGCCGCAGGTCTCCAAGAAAATGCTGGGCGCATCTGGCTATTGGGGCGCCTCCACCAACGACCGACTTGATGTTCGCAATTCAAAATTGATTGTTTTGTGGGGAACCAACCCTGCGTGGTCGAGCGGCGGAAGTCCCACCTATAACTTCCTGCAGGCGAAAAAGGCTGGGGCAAAGATCATCGTCGTGGATCCTTTCTATACGGATACTTCGATTGTTCTGGCTGACGAGTGGATCCCGGTGCGCCCTGCCACGGATACTGCTTTGCTGCTGGGTATTGCGTACTACATGATCACCAATAACCTGCAGGATCAGGAATTCCTGGATAAATACGCCAGCGGATTCGATGCCGATCACATGCCGAAAGACGCCGATCCCAAGGATAATTTCAAAGATTATGTTTTGGGAACGTATGACAACACTCCCAAGACCCCGGAATGGGCATCAAAAATCTGCGGCACTTCGCCGGATGTCATCAAGAATCTTGCGCAGGAAATTGCCACGACAAAGCCCATGACATTCGTGAGCACTTCTGCGCCTTCCCGCACCTACAATGGCGAACAGTTCTGTCAGGCATTCCTGACGGTGGGGTGGATGACCGGTAACGTTGGTCTTCCTGGCGCCATGGTGAGTGATAACCAGCATTCCACCAGCAGCTACGGCGGACCGAACCTCGTTCGCGCGGGTGGTAAAGGCGTAAAATCTGTTGCCAATCCCTTGTTCAGCCAACCGACCTGGTTTGGTCCTGATCCATCGAATACCGAGTGGTATGGCTTTGTTTGGGATGAGGCATGGGACGCGATCGTCACTGGAAAATATACCGCTTCCATCCGCGGGAAACTGGATTGCGATATTAAGCTCATTTCTCACCTGGGCGTTGGCGCAGGGTTAAACCAAGGAACCAACCTGATGCGCGGTATCGAAGCTCACCGCAAGGTTGAATTCGTGGTTACTTCTTCCAGTTTCTACACCACCAATGCCAAATACTCTGATATCGTTCTGCCTGTGACCACACTGTGGGAACGTGAAGGTGGTTTGAACAGCGGTAACCCCGAAGCATTATTGGTTTACAACAAAATCGTTGATCCGCTCTATGAAGCCAAGGACGACGACTGGATTGAATCTGAGATCGCCAAGCGTTTGGATCTCAATGTGGATGAACTGTTCCCACTTTCTGCCAAGCAGCAGTTCTTCAACCAGTTGGCTGGCGCGACCGTGATCAAAAACGATGCCTCCGATTATGAGCCGCTGCTCACGATCACTGCCGACGACATCGCGGAATGGGACGTCACCGGCGAACCTCAGACGGGACGGATCACCCTCAATGAATTCCTGGAGAAGGGTGAATATCAGGTTCAGCGCAAACCCGGAGATAATTTCGGTTTTATCGCCTATAAAGCCTACCGTGAAGATCCCGAAGCCAATCCTTTGAAAACCACCAGCGGCAAGTTTGAAATTTACTGCCCGGACCTCTCGAAGGCGATTGGAATGTACGGATGGACGACGCTTCCGGCGATTCCGGAATACAACCCGCCCAAAGAAGGCTTTGAAGAGACCTTCTCGGATTGGGATAAACAGGTCAAGGGTGAATATCCCATGCAGTTGATCACGATCCATTATGCCCGCCGCTCGCACTCAACGCTGGATAATGTGACCTGGCTGCGTGAAGCGTTCCCACAAGAGCTGTGGATGAACAATGTGGATGCCGAAAAGCTTGGTATTAAAACCGGCGATATTGTAAAAGTCAGCAGTATGCATGGTGTGGTTGTTCGCCCTGTGTCGGTAACGCCTCGTGTGACACCTGGTGTGACCTTGCTGGGTGAAGGCGCCTGGGCTGAAATCGATGAATCCACCGGATTTGATCTTGCCGGTGCAACCAATACACTGGATGGTGGTAATCCAACCGGTCAGGGTGTGCAAGCCTACAACTCTTGCATTGTCAAAGTTGAAAAATATGATCAACCCCTTGCACCGGACGCGAAATGGCCTCAGCGCATTCCATTGAAGGAGGCATAAGACATGGCGAAACAACTGGGTTTTTATATCAATTCTAGTATCTGCACGAAATGCAAGGCATGCCAGATCGCTTGCAAAGATAAAAACGATCTGCCGATTGGTGTGCTCTGGCGACGTGTTTACCAGTACGGAGGCGGGAACTGGACCCCTTCAAATGACGTACTGGCGCCGAACAATCTCTTCGCATATTCCATGTCCATCTCATGCAATCACTGCGAAAATCCCGCCTGCATGAAAGCCTGCCCGACGACGGCGATTTCAAAGGATGAGAATGGTATTGTCACCATCGACAAGGAAAAATGCGTCGGCTGCCGCTACTGCGAATGGGCGTGCCCCTACGGCGCTCCTCA
>JBDKTF010000550.1:0-8647 GCA_039680295.1 Anaerolineaceae bacterium | reverse complement strand
AGGAGTCCAAGGATGAGTGTCGAATTCATTTTTCGTTTAATTGGGATGATTATTTTTGCCATCCTCGGCGTGTATTGGGGAACGTACCTGGGTAAACTGGCAAACCTGACGCCCGGTGTGTATACGTTCACCGTGGAACAATATGCTTTTACCATCGGTCTGGTAGGCGCATTGATTGGATTGGTGCTGACGCCGTTTATTACAACGCGCCCGGTCAAAGCACTGCGCAATCTACTCAGCCGAATCTCTACACAGACATTGTTTGCTGCGCTGGTGGGTCTGATTGTTGGGCTGTTAATCGCTGCGCTGCTGGCATTTCCGCTTTCTCTGCTTCCTGAACCTTTTGGAAATATCATGCCGTTCGTGGGTGTACTCCTGTTCGGCTATTTTGGCGTCTCTGTATTCGTGATGCGTCAGAATGATCTGGTTCATTTCTCGCAGATTTTCGGTGGTAAATTGGGAACCGCAGCCGCATCCGTTCAGACGGTGGAAACCGCCGCCACCCCTTACGGTGAAGGTCGCACGATTTTGCTGGATACAAGTGTGATCATCGATGGGCGCATCGCAGATATTGCCCGCACCGGATTTTTACCCGGCTCGCTGGTGATCCCCCGCTTTGTTCTGAACGAGCTCCAATACATTGCCGATTCTGCGGATAGCCTGCGCCGACAGCGCGGACGCCGCGGCATGGAGGTGCTGGCGCAGCTGCAAAAAGAACCGACCATCCCGGTGCGCATCTCTGACATTGATGTGGAGGGCGTGCGCGAGGTGGACGACAAACTGGTGATTCTGGCGCGGCAGATGCGCTGTCCCATTCTGACCAACGATTACAATCTGAACCGGGTGGCGGAACTGCAAGGGGTCATCATCCTCAATGTCAATGAACTGGCAAATGCGGTGAAATCGGTGATGCTCCCCGGCGAACTGCTTTCGGTGCATGTGATCCAGGAAGGCAAGGAAACCGGACAGGGCGTGGGTTACATGGATGACGGCACCATGGTGGTGGTCGAAAACGGACGGGAGTATATCAATCAGGAGATTACCGTTCAGGTGACCAAAGTGCTGCAAACAGCCGCCGGTCGAATGATCTTTGCCCGTCCGGAATCGGATCGGGGGTAACCCCAGGCGGGAATGAAGAAATCCAGGGGACACCAAACTCAAACCGGGTGCGATGTCCCCTGATTGTTTTGTCATGGGAGGTGGGCATTGAAAGAATGGATCACCGGGCGCAATCCGGTATACGAAACATTGGCTTCTGGAAGACGGCAGGTATTTCGTCTGCTGCTCGCTGAAGGCGCGCAGGAGAAGGGGAAACTGGCGCAGATTCTGGAACTGGCGGAAAAACAGAAGGTCCCTGTTGAACGGGTGGTGCGCGGGCGCGTGGACAAGCTGGGAGAGAACCCGCAGGGTGTGGCGCTGGAGGCGGGCAGCTACCCGTATGCGGCGTTGGCGGATATTCTGGTGCGCGCCGAAACACTGAACGAACCCTTGTTCGTGCTGGTGCTCGATGCGCTGCAAAATCCGCAGAATCTGGGCACTCTTTTTCGCACGGCTGAATCGGTGGGCGTGCACGGCGTGGTGATTCCGCTGCGACACACTGCCGACGTGACCCCCGCGGTGGTGAGCGCATCCGCCGGGGCAACGGAGCATTTGCTGGTGGCGCAGGTGAACCTGGCGCAGGCAATTGACGAACTGAAGGAAGCAGGCGCCTGGGTGGTGGGATTGGAAGGCAGCCCCGATGCTTTGCCGCCTGAAAAAGTACGTCTGGATGGCGCGCTGGCATTGGTGGTGGGCAGTGAAGGTGAAGGAATGCGCCCATTGGTGCGCCAATCCTGCGATTGGCTGATGAGCCTGCCCATGCGCGGCAAGATTGAGTCTCTTAACGCCGCGGTGGCGGGATCGGTGGCGCTGTATCTCGCGCTTCAGGCGCGTACCATGCATGGATGAATCTCTTTGCAACCTCTTATGTCTTGTTAACAGTGTTTTATGTATAATGATCTAACAGGATGATAAACATCCGATAAGTACATATTAACAAGAGAGGAGATATATCATGCTCATCAGTAGAGAGATGAACGATGCCATCAACGGACAGATTGGACGGGAGTTTGGCGCTTCGCTTCAATATGTCAATATTGCCACCTATTTTGATTCTCAGGATCTGCCCAAGCTGGCAGGGCTCTTCTATAAACAGGCTGAAGAAGAGCGCGAACATGCGATGAAATTTGTCAAATATCTGGTGGATACCGGCGCCGAAGTGCATATTCCCCCGGTGGATGCCCCCAAGTCTTCTTTTGTATCTGCGGAAGAAGCCCTGGAGCTTTCGGTTAAATGGGAAATGGACGTCACTCGCTACATCAACGGGCTGATGGACCTGGCATTGGATCAACGGGACTATGCGACTCAGGAATTTCTCGGCTGGTTTGTCACCGAACAGGTGGAGGAAGTCTCGAGCATGGAACGGTTGCTCAATGTCATCCGCCGCGCGGGTGACCACAACCTGTTGATGATCGAAGCCTATATTTCTCACCTGTAAATCAAATCTGAGATCAATGAGAAATCCCCTGGTGCATCACAACTGTGAACCAGGGGATTTTATATAGGGCAGCGTGAATTTGATTCCAGATGGGGGGGATCAACCCCTTTTGTTGGGGAGCGGTCAGGCAAGTGGCGAACCTTATTCCACCGCGTAGATCCAGACGCCCTCTTCGTGATAAACCGCATTCAACCGCGGACAGCCGTTCAACCCGTCGGGTTGCAGGCTCCCGACCCCTTCACGCACATAGATGTGGGTGATGCTTTCTGACTGAATCCAATCGTAAAATTCGGGTGTGCAGGTGGTCAGGCGGTTGGCTGCCGCTGCGCGCTGATTGATCTCTTCGATGGTTTCTTGACTGCCAAAACCGTAGTAACTGGTGGGCACGATCGACCAGCGCCCGGTGTAAGGCATAATCCATGCCCCGCCGTCAACGCCGCGGTAAACCTTTGAAATCCACAGGGTGGTGTTCATCCAGAAGCGCGCATCTGAAGGCGTATTCTCCTTGATGTAATCAAGCGCTTTGCGATCGGCAGCGTTCGCAATGATGGTGGTCGGGTTCAGAACATTTCGTGTTTCCAACCCGCCCCATACAATGCTGACCGCCGCAAGAACGCCAAGCGCCACCCAGCCCCAACGTTTCTGCTCTGTAAGCCAGTTAAAACCGTTTGCCAGCGAAGTGAACAGATTTCCTGCCAGCAGCGAAGCGGGCATGAAGAGCACAATCGCGTACAGATCGGGTCGGAAGGGACCCAATTGAATGCCCATTGGCAGCGTGAACAGCCCCAGTATGACGCTCCACAACACCAGGGGAAGATTATGCTTGTTTCGCAGCGCCCACAGCAACCCCACACCGCCGGTGATGATCAACACCCAGTCACGGCGCGGTCCCAACATTTTTCCTATGTATTGCCAGGATTCCCGGGTGGGATTGGAGAGCACTTCCACACTGGCGTAAGAAGGTTGGTATTGAAAGATGCGCAGCAGCCACGGCAGCGCCACCAGCAATCCAAGCAGGGGGGCGCCGACCAGAAAAAGCCACAGATCGCGCTGCCAGCGCCGGGCGCGCAGCGCTGAAACGCCTTCCACAACTGCCAGCGCGACCAGAAAGAACGCCAGCAATAATGCCGCCAGATAGTGGCAGAGGAGCGTTCCCGCGGTCAAGATTGCCAGCCGGGCGATGCTTTCAGGGGTCCGGGTATCGTCATGGGCGGTTTCGAAAGCCGCGGATGCCGCCAGCGGCATGATGACCAACCCGGTGAGCAGGGTGTAACGTCCCCAGGTGAGGTAATAGGCGGGCATCTGGGCGAAAAAGGTCACCAGGACTGCGGCAAACGCAGCGGGACGGACATCCTTCCAGATGGTTTTACCCAGCCGGTAAACAGAGAGACCCACCAGCGCGCTGATGCCCTGTCCGAGCCAGAGGACGGCGCGGTCGGGGGTCACTTCGCCCAAGGCGGAGAAAGAAGCGGCAAGGGTATGAAAGACGTAATGGTAAAAGAATGGAACATCGATGTAGGGCTGCAGGTTGGTCGGCAGCCCGCCCTGTTCGAGAATCACGCGGGTGATCAGAGTATGGTGCAGCGAATCCACCCAGGCAGGAAACGCCAGCGTGCGCGCCTGGTACAGCCGCCAGATCACCGCGATGAGAATCGCCGTAACTGCCACGATCCACGCGAGTGGGGCGGCGCCTTCGGATGATCTGCGCCGTGCCATGCTGAGAATGACCAGCGCGGCGCAAGATATATAGATGAGGATCAGGAGGATGTGGGTGAGGTGGAGATTCAGCCCAAACAGGATCAGCGCAGCCAGCGCGGTGAATGCCAGACTGAAACCGGCGGCATCCGCCAGCTTTACCGCCGGGTCGCGGCGGGCAGGCGTATCAACCCATGCGACCCAGACCGCGCCGGGCAGAAACAACACTGCCGCGCCAGCCAGATACAGGAGCAGAGAGGAAAGCCAGGTCGTGGACATGGGCAAATGAGAAAATCAGGACTGAGGTGGTTCGGTGGATCGGGCTGCTTCGTCGGCTTCCATGCGGCGGATGCGGTAAAGCATGTCTTCCAGAATTTTGCGGTTAAAACTGATCAGATCCGCCACCAGCCCGATCAATCCGGTCTGGAAACCCACGATGAGCAGGATCGCCGCCAGAATGAGGGACTGCACATGCCCGCCGCCCTGTCCCTGCACCGCAAAGACCAGAAAGCGCGCTCCCAATACCAGTCCCAGCACAATGAAGATCGCGGCAAAGGTGGTGAATACCCGCAGCGGGCGGTAGAGGGTATATGCGCGCATGATGGTGGCGCCCGAATGAGCCAGATACTGGCTGATACTGCGCATCAGACGCGAAGGACGGGTCTGGGGGTTGGTGCGGATTGGAATAGACTCCACCGGTATGTGATGAGCGCCTGCCTGGATGAGCGTTTCCAGCGTGTAGGAATAGTCGCTCAAAACCAGGGTACGCAGGGCTGCGTCACGGCTGATGGCGCGGAAACCACTGGTGGCATCCGGAATATCCATCCCCGCAGATTTTGAAACCACCTGGCTTCCGATGGTTTGCAGGCGGCGCTTGATCGGAGAGAAGGCGGGCAGGGTGGCGACTCCGCGGTCGCCCACCACGATTTGCGCCCGACCCGCCAGAATGGGTTCGATCAGGCGGGCGATATCACTGGCGGCATACTGGTTGTCGGCGTCGGTGTTGACGATAATGTCTGCACCAAGTTTCAGACAGGCATCCACGCCTGCCATAAATCCCGCCGCCAGTCCCTTATGCCCGGGCAGCCGGACGATATGATCAGCGCCGTTGGCGCGCGCCACGTTGGGCGTGCCGTCTGTGGAACCATCGTCGATGATCAAGACTTCAACCTGGTCCACCCCCTCGATTTGCCGGGGCAGATCACGCAGCGTACCCGGCAGGGTTTCTGCTTCGTTGTAACATGGGATCTGGATGATCAGCTTCATAGGATGAGATGAGTATACCATGAGGCGCCAGAACGGTTTTATTCTTTTCCGGCGAAAATACTACCCAGAACGATCAGAAAGACAACAAATGTGATCAGGGCATAACGCCAATCGCGTTCCACCATAAAGCCAATGATCGAACCCGCCACACGCAGGATTGGGGTGGCGATCAGCACCAGCAGACCCAGCGCCAGCAGCCCGGCGGGATCGAATGCCAGCGCCAGCGGGATCACCTGCGGGATGGGCGGGACCGAATCGGGCAGTCCGTTTCCACCTGCAAGTGCGATGATCAAACCGAGAATCAGCAGCGCCGAGCTGAGAATCACACCACCGACCAGCAGGTTGTGAAGGAATAATTCCAGTGAACGCTGGGGATCCATTTCAGGAGTCGAAGAAGATTGGGTTATCTGGGTCATCCAACCACCGCCTTATAAAACATTTGAATGGCGAAGATCAGCAGCAGCCAGCGGAAAATCTTTTTTAACTGCTGATTTTTTAACTTCCCACCCAGACGTGAACCGATTTGCGCGCCTGCCAGCACGCCAAGCGCGGTTGGAGCTGCGACCTGCGGATCGATGTATCCGTGCTGATAGTAGATCACTGCGCTGGTGGCGGCGGTGATGCCGATCATGAAGTTGCTGGTGGCGACTGCGGCGCGCATGGGCATGCCCATGAGGAGCGTCATGACGGGAACTTTAATCACCCCGCCCCCAATACCGAGCAGTCCCGAGATATTGCCCGCCAGAAAACTGGCGCCCAGACCCGCGGGCAGCCGTTTGACGCCGTAGTGAACTTCCTCACCGCTCTGGGGATCGATGTATTTCGAGTCCAATACGCCGGTGGGAGAGGGGTTTTCTTCAGCGCCTTTGTTGCGCGCCATGGTATACGCCACGTAAATCAATACAACCCCGAAAACACCGGAAATCAGGTTTCCGCTGACGAGCGTGGCAGTGATGCCGCCTGCCAGGGCACCCAGGGTGGTGGCAATTTCCATGATCATCGCCAGACGGGTATGGGTAAGACCGCGGCTGAGGTAAACCGCACCGGCGGCAGAGGAGGTGGCGATGACGCTGACAATGCTGGCGCCAATGGCTGTTTTAATGGGCAGACCCAGCAGACCAGTCAGCACCGGGATCAGAAGCACGCCGCCGCCAATCCCCAACATGCTTCCCAATGTGCCGATGATCAATCCAATCAGGGAGATGAGTAGAATTTGTTCCATGAAAATGCTTTTTTGATTCGAGATGAGGAATGAAGTTGGGCTCCATTCCGATTTAAGAATATACCATACTTTTCTGACGTTGGCTGTCGCATGCTATAATTTATTCGTTAAGCTCTTTCAAAACAGGAGGTTCTCGATGAAGTTCAATCACAGATTTTTTGGGCTTGTCACCGCATTGGTGATGGGCTTGAGCATGGTTCTTTCAGCCTGCCAACCGGCAGCACCCGCGAAGGATGAAGTCACTTTGAAAATCGCGGTGATTCCCGTTCTGGATACACTGCCCATGTATGTGGCGCAGGCAGAAGGTTTGTTTGCGGCGCATGGGGTTAAAGTGGAATTTGTCCCGGTGGCATCTGGCGCGGAACGCGACCAGGTGGTGTCTTCAGGGCAGGCGGACGGCATGGTCAACGAAGTTCTGTCTGTGCTGTTCTACAACAAAGTAAAAACACAGGTGCAGATCGTGCGCTATGCCCGCACAGCCACCCCTGAAAATGCGCTTTTCCGTATTCTGGCTTCGAGCAAATCAGGCATCACGGATGTGAACGGTTTGAAGGGCGTGGAAATCGGGATTGCGCAGGGGACGGTGATCGAATATCTGACCGAACGCCTGCTGCAAGCCGAGGGTTTTACACCGGATGAAATCAAGACCGTTGCGGTGCCCAAAATCCCGGACCGGCTGGCTCTGCTCAATTCGGGCGAGTTGAAAGCCGCCATGCTGCCCGATCCGACCACAACGGTGGCGATGAACGCCGGTGCGGTGGTCGTGCTGGATGACACCAAGCATCCAGAATATTCTCACTCGGTCTATTCCTTCCGCAAAGCCGTGATCGATGCGCATCCTGAGGCGATCAGGGGCTTTCTGGCAGCTGTGGAAGAAGCTGTGGCGAAGATCAATGCCAACCCAACCGGTTACAATCAGGTGTTGAAGGATCATAATCTGGTGCCGGCTGCGCTGGTCGACACTTACACTTGCCCGCCATTCGTGACCCAGGGTGTGCCGACAAAGGCGCAGTTTGATGATGTGCTGGCATGGGCGAAGGAAAAGGGACTGCTGACGCAGGACGTGAGCTACGAAGAATCGGTCACCGATGCGTACCTGCCGAAATAGAAGCCGGGGAAGATTTTTGCGGTCATCGATGTAGAATGATTGAATTTGATCACGTGACGTTTTCATACGGCAGCGGCGCGCCCGTTTTTCAGGATTTTTCCTGGCAGGCGGAACGCGGCGAAGCCTGGGCGGTGTTGGGACCGTCGGGTTGCGGCAAATCCACGCTGCTTTCGCTGGCGGCGGGGCTGCGCTTCCCGACCGCGGGTGAGGTGCGCGTGGATGGGCAGAAACTGCTCCGCCCGCGCCCTCACACCGGATTGATCATTCAGGATTATGGCTTGCTACCCTGGCAAACGGTGCGCCAGAATGTCGAGCTGGGTTTGCGCATTCGCAAATTCTATGGACCGGATGGGACGCATGCGCCGCGCGGTGCTGCGCCTGCGCCGGTGCAGATCTCTCCATGGCTTGAACGATTGGGTCTCACCGCGGTGGCGGATAAATATCCATCCGAAATTTCGGGAGGGCAGCGTCAGCGTACAGCCATCGCGCGGACCCTGGCGCTGCACCCGGATCTGTTGTTGATGGATGAACCCTTCTCTTCACTGGATGCGCCCACCCGTGAAAGTCTGCAAACGCTGACCCTGGAACTGTGGGCAGAACAGCACCTGACGCTGGTGGTAGTGACCCAGTCCATCGAGGAAGCGGCAATTCTGGGAGAGAAGATTCTCTTGATGGGAAATCCACCGACACAGACTCCGCAAATCATCGAGAATTCTGAAGCGCGCCAACCGGGTTTTCGCGGGAGCGACACGTATACGCTGGTGTGCCAGATGCTGCGCGAAAGGCTGGTGAGTCTATGAAGCGCCGCGACCTTTTAATG
>JBDKTF010000450.1:0-4232 GCA_039680295.1 Anaerolineaceae bacterium | reverse complement strand
TCCAGCACACGCACCGGAAGAATGCGCACCTGCCATGCCACGCCCACCCCGCCGATGCCGTTGTTTCCCGCGGCGGCGGCGATCCCAGCCACGTGTGTGCCGTGCCCGTTTTCGTCGGTCACGTTGGTGTCTGAGTAGCTGGTGCTATTGAGATGGTAATAATGCATGCCGGGCAGCAGACGCCCGCTGAATTCGGGGTGCGTGGTGTCGATGCCGCTGTCGACAATGGCGACGATGACCGAACTGCTGCCCGTGGTGTAACCCCAGGCTTCGGGTGCGTCGATATCAGCGTCTGCGGTTTCTCCAAAGACGCCCGTATTGTTGTATGCCCAGGTATCATCCAGGTTGTTGAAGAAGGGATCGTTGGGGGTAATGATGCCCCCATAGGGACGGTAATCACGGACGATGAACGGCAGGTAGGTATAAAAGGAACCGGTTCCGACTCCCTGCGTGCTGCCGCCGGACTGCGCCTGAACAGGGATTGTGCCCAATGCCAGCGCCAGCAAACCGCCCACCGCAACCAATGAGAGGATTCGCGTTGTTGTTTTCATAGATGTCTCACTCGTCCCACAACCAACCTGACGGTGGTTTGAAATCTCTTTATTCTTCGAGCACGAAGGTTTCGCCGGGACGCAGCAGGTGCGCCTCAGTTTTGGTTTCGGCATTCACCCGCTCCACCCAGGCAGCGCCATCCTGCCGGATCAGATTGAAGGTGCTGAAGTGAATGGGAATGACGTGACGCGGCTGCAGCAGACGCACAGCGCGCAGCGCGTCATCGGGTCCCATGGTGTAATTATCGCCAATGGGCAGCGCCGCCAGGTCCAGCCCTTCTTCACCGATCAAACGCATATCACCGAACAGCCCGGTGTCGCCCGCCAGATAGATTTTTTTGCCGGTGGGCGTGGTAAGCAGAAAACCAGCCGGATTACCGCCGCCGCTGCCGTCGGGCAGACCGGAACCGTGCAGCGCGAAGGTCAGTTTGAGGTAGCCGAAGGGATAGGCATATCCGCCGCCCAGATGCTGGGCGTGCACATCCACGCCTTTTGCTTTCAGCCAATCCGCGATCTCGGCATTGGCGATGACGGTTGCGCCGCAGCGTTTCGCAATGGAAACAGTGTCGCCCAAATGGTCGCCGTGACCATGCGTGACCAGAATGAAATCGGCTTTCGCCTGATCTGCACGAATACTGGCGGCGGGATTGCCCGTCAGAAAGGGATCGATCAGAAGATATGTTTCGCCGATTTGCAATCCCAACGCTGCATGCCCCAACCAGGTCAGACTGGTTTTCATCTTTGCCTCCGTTGAACTGCTGCCGTCCAGATTGTATAGGTTCATTTTAATCCATAAGAGAGGATTCTACCCATTTACCGCAAACAGGGCGAGGGCAAAGGGATGCGAAAAGAAAAGGTCGCTGTCAGGCAGCCACCCGTTTCGATCGATCGCTGGAATGAATGAGAATTTCAGGCTTTGGATATTTTCTCGACGACCCAGAAATGCGAGAGACCCAATCCGTGCAGCGGTGTGTGTTCGATGGCGCGCGTCACAGCGCGGACGAAGTGCCCCAACGCCGGGCGGCGGGCAATGATATTGTCATACGCGCTGGCGATCACCGTGCGCTGCACAATACGCACCGGCAGACCTGCGAAAAGCCGTTCCAGATCGCGCCGGGTGTAAACGTTCACGTGCGGCGCCAGCCGATCGCGCCAGCGGCGCGGCAGGTAATTGACCAGCGGGATATTGCCAAAATGGTATTTTCCGCACCAGTAGATGCCGTGAGTCTCGTAGGGATAGCCGCGGTTGGGGCAGAACAGCACCAGCCGTCCGCCGGGACGCAGCGTGCGCACGATTTCGCGAATGGTGGCGGAATCGTCCTGCACATGTTCGAGAACCTCGTGACTGAGGATCAGGTCAAAATGATTGGAAGGGAAAGGCAGGTGCTCGCCGGCGCCGCACAGAGTCTGCGAAGCTACGCCGCGGGCTTCGTTCGCCCGTTCCAGTTCGATGTCCATACCCACCACGCGTCCGCCGGAGGCTTCGAGATGGTGCAGGTACATCCCCACACCGCAGCCGTCCACCAGAACCGTGCCCCGGGTGCGTTCACCGGCTGCGGTCAGAATCATGTTCAGGCGGCGTTCCTGTCCCTCGCGCCATACATAGGAAGGATTGCCGCGCAGTGCGGCTTTTTGCAGTTGAGCTTCATCCATGCAGGGTATTGTACCTTACTTTTTTGCCCAATGAATTGCCATGGTGCCGAACATTCGGCGGCGAAAAACCACTTCGCGGAAGCCCACGGTTGCCATGCGCGCCGCCAGTTCTTCGGCGCGCAGAAAATGCTCGGTTGAATCGGGCAGGTAGGTATAGGCGTCGCGCTGACGCGTGAGCAGCCAGCCCAACGCCGGGATGATGGTATGTAAATAGAAGGAGATGAAGGGGTAGAGCCAATTTTTGCGCGGACGGGTGGTGTCGAGCGCGACAATCCTCCCGCCGGGGCGCAGCACGCGGTATTGTTCGCGCAGCGCCTGCTGGATATCGCTGACGTTGCGCAGCAAATACCCCGAAACGATCACATCGAAGCTCGCATCCGGGTAGGGCAAATGCAGCGCGTCGGCGGCGTTCCAGTCCCGCAATTCAGGACGGCTGATTTTTCCCACGGTCATCATTTTCAGGGTGAAATCGGCTGCCACCACCGCAGCCTGCGGCTGCTGGCGCAGCGCTTCGCGCGCCAGGTCACCGGTGCCTGCGCCGAGATCCAGCAAATGATCGCCGGGATGCAGGTCCGCGCGGGCGATCACTTCACGGCGCCAGCTTACATCCTGTCCGCCGGTCATCAGACGGTTCATCAGGTCGTAACGTGCGGCAATGCGCGTGAAAACATCGCGCACATAGCGCTCGCGGTCTTGAGCAGTGAGATTAGCCACGCGCCGCCTTTTGATTCTGAATCACCGGAACCCACGCCAGAATGGTGGTTCCTTCGCCGGGTTCTGAAGTCAATTCCACCTCGCCGCCCACATTGTGGACGCGGGTCTGCATATTCGAAAGACCGTGCCCCAGGGTGAGATTGACTTTCTGTGTATCGAAGCCCCTTCCGTCATCACGGATTTCGAGCAGCACGCGGTCATTCGCGCTCCACAGCCAGATTTCCACCTTGTGCGCGCGGGCGTGTTTGGCAATGTTCGCCAGCGCTTCCTGACTGATGTGGAACAGGGCGATGGCAGAGGCATCGGTAATGTGCAGCACTTCGCCATCCGGCGGACCCTGCAGGGTGGTCTCGACAAAAGTGTTGGCGCGGAACTCCGCCACCAGACGCTGCAAACCGTCGATGAGCCTTTCTTCGTGCAGCTGGCGCGGGCGCAAATCCAGAATGTAAGCGCGGATGTCGCGGATGACGGCATTCAGATCGTCGATCGCCTGGTCAATCCGTTTTTTGGATTGAACGGGGTCTTCGGTCATCAACAGGCGGGAATGTTCAAGCGTCAAACCAACCGCGTAAATCGATTGAATGATGCCGTCGTGCAGGTCCATGCCAATGCGCTCGCGCTCTTCCAGCACCGCCAGACGGCGATCCTGCAGGTTGAGGCGCACATTTTCCAGCGCGGTAGCCGCCCACAGCGCAATGGAACTGAGGAGCTGGGTGTCCATTTCGTTGAGCGGTTTGACCTGACGGGTGGCAACGCACAGCACCCCCACCACACCGCGCTGCGCCGTCATGGGAAAGCAAGCCACCTGCTGGTAGCCTGCCAGGAGCAGCTCTTTGTTCACATAACGGGTTTTCCCGTTGACGATCGAAACGATCTGCGGGCGGGCAGTGCGGGCGCATTTTCCGGGCAGCCCTTCTGAAAAGGCAAATTCTTCGCGGGTGAAGATGGGAATCTCGTCCTTGCCGCGGTGCAGTCCGCGCTTGAGGATGAGGCGGTCGTCTTCGCAAATATAAAACTCGCCAATGTCCACGGATAGATAATCCACGGCGCAGGCGAGCGATTTTTCCATGATCTCGTTTTTGTCGGGGGACGAAGCCAGCGTGGATGCCAGATCGTTGATCTGCGCCAGGTCTTCGTTGCGTTGGGTCAGCTCTTTTTCGCGCTTGCTCAGTTTCTTGTACAGGCGTGCATTGGAAATGGCGACCGCGGCATACGCTGCCAGCGTCTCGATGACCTGCTGATCATCGGCGGTAAATTCTTCCCCGTCCTTCTTCTCGGTCAGATAAATCTGTCCAAGCTGATGAGCGCCCGAAC